>NZ_CP121683.1 GCF_029760955.1 Streptomyces cathayae | reverse complement strand
CACCACCACGATCAGCCCGGAGCGGGACAGCAGTCCCCGCCGATGCGTCAGCCGGGCCTCATCGGTGATGAGCACGCGCGCACCACAGTCCTCCAGCAGACGGGCCAACTCCGCCCCTGAGCTCCCGGGATCCAGCGGCACCCCCACCCCGCTCGCCCGGGTGACGGCGAGCAGGCTCTCGACCGCCTCGACACGGTTGCCGAGCAGGATGGCCGCACCCGTTCGCCCCGCGCCAGGCGAGCCCCGCCACATGTCGGCCAGCCGTCCGGTCCTGCATTCCAGGTCCCGGTAGGTCCGCCGCGTACGGCGGTCTGGAAGGCGACCTTCTCCCCCGAGGCGCCGGGCATGTTCCCGGAGCGACTCCGGCAGTGGCCTGAGGGTGTCCGTGTCCGTACCCACTCGTTCCGCCCCTTCCGTGGACTCCTGGGGAAAGATGGTGGCGCGGTTCGCCTGGTTCCCCTGCGGCAGTGGCACAGCGACCCTGCTCATTCCGTGGCGGAGGGCCCGGCCGCTGCTGAATACCTCATCCATACAGGTGGGAGCGGGTTTCGGGGTGCTGGCCGTGGCCGATCGAGTCGGCGGTGGGCGCGGCAGGATGATCGGTCGTTGCTGCGACTGGCGTACCTGGGTATGGCGAACGCGTTCGAGATGGGGTGCGGTCCTCTGAAGGGAAGGGTTGAGCTGGAAGAGCGCTGAACGGGGCTGTGTTCGGGGCCGTTCGTCTCTACCGTGGTAGCGGAGGAGGGATGGCGGATGGGCTCGCTGTTCGAGGAGTTGAAGCGCGCGAGGCAGCCGCGCATGTTCGTATGGTCCGGGTCGCCAGAGTCGCCGCCGGGGCCGAGGCGTGGGCAACGTCCACCCCGCCGACGCTGCGCTGTCGCCCTGCCGGCGGGCGGCACTCGACGGGATTACGGCGACTCCGCGGTGAAGGCCGAAGCCGTCCGCGGCTCGGAGCGGAAGCCGTCGCTGCGGCTGGACGCCGTCCTTGCCAACGAGACCTCGACTTCTGGCGCTACCACGCCGCCCGCGAACACGAACGCCTCTCCCTCGCACCCGACCAGCGGAACTACGCACGCACCGCCTGATCCCGGCGGTCGTTCGAAACGAACTGCACCCCACCGCCAGCCCTACTTGGGGCGACGGCGGCCGAGAGCGTGGGCGAGTTCGCCGACCGGCGCCAGCATGCGTCCGTCATCGCCCGCGCACCCACACAACCTCGCGCCCCGCTTCGAGCCGTGGACGCCGAGGTCATGTCGGGGGCACACCGGCCAGACCTGCCAGGTCTGTTCGAGCAGGCTCTCCTGATCATGGTCGTCGACTGGTCAGTGCCATGGTCGGGTCGTCGCACATGCTCGGCAGGATGTGGCCGCCCCGGTTGAGCCTTTCACCGTCGGCGAGGCGGACACCGGGCTCCCGCGGGGAACCAGTCCTCCAGACCTCGATCTTCCGGTTCGCCCTCGATCCCACGCGTGGGCAGGTCGCGGGCTATGATCCGCAGCGCGTCGCGCAACGTCTCCAAACGCTCGGGGGCGAGGTCGAAGCCCGGCTCGAAACCCACGTCGTCCAGGATGCGCCAGGCCAGGGCTGTCATCTCCGACCGTGGCACCTCGGCCGGATTCCGTTCGACGGCCTCCAGGACGGCGTCGGTGCGGTGGAACCAGTCGAGCAGTTCGCAGGCGAGGGCGACGACTTGCTGTGGGTCGAGATTGTCCTGACGCAGGCCGAGGTAGATCCTTCGCTTCAACTGTTCGGTATCCGCTTCGTACTCAGCCATGGCGTTGCTCACCGGCCCAGTGGCCCGACGCGGCGCGGTTCCCCGCCGCATGGTTTTCGGCATGCCGCCTGATGCACTCACCAGCGGAACTACGACCTCACCACTTGATCGCGGCCGTCACTCGAGAGGAACCGCACCCAACTCGGCTTCTACGTGGGCTGCCTGCACCTCCATCAGCGGCTTGCGGCCGAGCAGGAGCCGCTCTGCTTCCCCTTCCCCACAGCTCTGCCCGCTGGAGCGCCCGCCCTGAGCTGCCGCGGCCTCTACGACCCCCGCCTGAGTCTGCGCCGCAAGGAGCGGGTGGTCGGCAACGACGTCGACGCCGACGGGGTGCCACTGCTGGTGATCACCGGGGCCAATGCGGGCGGCAAATCCACGTTCCTGCGCAGCGTCGGGAGTGGCGCAGCTGATGATGCAGGCGGACATGTTCGTATCCGCCTACTCCTTCGCGGCGGACGTCCGTGCGTGGCTGTTCACGCACTTTTGGCGCGAGGAGGACGCGGAGATGGAGAGCGGCAAGCTGGACGAGGAGCTGTCCCGGATGAGCGGCATCGCGGACCTCGTGATGTCCGGGGCGATGGTGCTGTTCAACGAGTCCTTCGCGGCGACCAACGAGCGAGAGGGGGCCGAGATCGCCCGGCAGATCACCCGCGCCCTTCTCGATTCCGGCGTCAAGGTCCTGCTTGTCGCCCACCTATTCGACCTCGCCCACAGCCTCCACAAGAAGCCACCGGCAGAAGGCGCGGTGTTCCTGCGGGCCCAGCGGCAGGCGGACGGGAGCCACACCTCCCGACTGGAGGTGGGCGGGCCGCTGCCCACCGGCTTCGCCTGGATCTGTATCGCGGCGTCTTCAAAGAGCCCGCTCAGGCTCCGGGGCTTCGGGATCGAGCCTTGGCGTCGGGTATCGGCATTCGGCCGTCCTGTGCCGGGTCCTGGGGTGGTGGTGGGGCTGTGCGGGTTGTCGTTGTCATCGCCCGATCGGATGTCTCCGCGGTGGTGTTCGGTGTCGGCTGGGTCGGCGGTGTCCGGGTGTCGGTTCTACGGTGGTGGCATGGTGGTGATCAGCGGTTGGCGGCGGGGGGCGGGTGCTCCGCTCGGGACGCTGGATGTGCTGGGGCCGGTGGTGTTGTTCGTGCTGTCGGTGGCGGCGGCCTCCGTCATCCCGCAGGAGCACCGGGTGGCGGTCCGTCCGGCTGCTGTGGTGCTGGCGGGGGTCTGTTGTTTTGCGTTGTTGTGGCGTCGTCGTCACCCGTTCGGTGTCCTGGCCGTCGCGCTTGTGTGCGGGGTGGGTTTTCAGGTGCTCGGGGTGCGGGAGAGTCCGTTGGTGACGAGTCCGGTCATTGTGTCCGTCTACACCGTGGCGGTCCGGACCGACCGGCGGACGACGTGGGTGGTGGCGTCGGCGTCGGCCGCTCTGCTGGTGGGGGCGGGTGTGGTGTTCGGCTCCCGGTCATGGCTCGGGGACAACGTGGCGATGGTGGCCTGGACGGCGCTGCCTGCCGCGGTGGGGGACGGGGTGCGTTCGCGTCGCGCGTATGTGGCGGCGGTGGAGGAACGGGCGGAGTATGCGGAGCGGACGCGTGAGCAGGAGGCGCGGCAGCGGGTGGCGGCCGAGCGGATCCGGATCGCGCGCGAGTTGCATGATGTGGTCGCGCACCATATCGCCTTGATCAATGCGCAGGCCGGTGTTGCTGTTCACCTGGTGGAGCGGCGGCCGGAGCAGTTGGTGACCGCGTTGGAGGGCATCCGGGACACCAGTCGGTCCGCGCTGGAGGAACTCCGGGTGACCGTGGGTCTGCTGCGGCAGTCCGATGATCCGCGGCGCCGCGGGATCCGATGCCGGGTCTGGCGCAGGTGCCGGAGCTGCTGGCGTCCTTCGGGCGGGTGGGCCTGTCCGTCGGGTATACGCGGCGCGGTGTGGCCGGCCGCCGGCGCCGGCGGTGGATCTGGCCGCGTACCGCATCGTGCAGGAGGCCCTGACGAATGTGCGCAAGCACGCCGGGGCCGATCACGCCCGTCTCTGTCTGCACTACCGGCCCCAGTGGCTGACGGTCACGGTCGAGGACGACGGGTGTGCCCGGCCGGACAGGCCCCCTTCCGGGACCGGTCACGGGCTGATCGGGATGCGTGAGCGTGCGGCCAGCGTCGGGGGAAAGCTGGAGGCCGCGGCGCGTCCCGGCGGGGGTTCACCGTGACCGCCGAATCGCCGCTGCGGCCGGGTGCGGCCGTCGTGGCACCGGTCGGGCGGGACGCCGGGGAGGGATGGGCATGACGATCCGGGTACTGCTGGCCGATGACCAGGCCCTGCTGCGGGGCACTTTCAGGATGCTGTTCGATTCCGCCGACGACATGGAGACGGTGGCAGGCGTCCGACGGCCGGGAGGCGGTGGAGCTGGCGAGGGCGCGGCATCCGGATGTGATCCTGATGGACATCCGGATGCCGGAGATGGACGTGGCCGCCGCCACGCGGCTGATCGGTGAGGCGGGGGATCTCTCGGCGGTGAAGGTTTTGATCCTGACCACCTTCGAGGACGACGAGTACGTGGCGGAGGCTCTGCGGGCCGGGGCGAGCGGCTTTCTCGGCAAGGGCAGCTCGGCCCGGGGAGCTGTCGAGGCCGTCCGTACGGTGGGCCGCAGGGGACGCAAGGCCAGCCTGCGGCGACCCGGGGGCTGATCAGGCGGCTTCCTGGCGCAGCCGAACCGTGCACGGCGGCCGTGCACGAGCGGCTGGAGTGCTCGACGCGGCGGGAGCGCGATGTTCTGGGGCTTGTCGCGCTGGGACTGTCGAACGAGGAGATCGCCGAGCGTCTGTTCCTCAGCCCGTTGACGGCCAAGACCCATGTCAACCGGGCCATGACCAAGCTGGCCGTCCGTGACCGGGCCCAGCTGGTGGTCATCGCCTATCAGTGCGGTGTGGTCAGCCCGGTGACGGGGGCGGTTCGTCCTGCGGTGTCCGGGTGAGGCCGGCCCGGCCGCGGAGCGCGTCGCCCTGGCGGGAGCGCGTCGTGGCCCTGGCGTGGGTGGGGCTGTGGGTGGGTGGGCTGTCGGGTACTGCGGTCGTGGTGGTAGCCGGGAATTGCTGCGCGGGGACGATGCGCGGGGCCGTTGCCGGGCGATGGTGTGAGGTCATGGAACGGGAGCCGTGTACCGGTTGTGGCCGCCGGACACTGGCCCCGTGGACGGGGTGATCGCCACCCCTGCACGAAGGGACCTGCCATACCCACTGCCTCCCGGGATTGCCGCATCATCGGTGACCTGCTGGAAGGACACGCCCTCAACGTCCTGGACCCCGGGGAGACGAGCGCGGTCCGCGCCCATCTGGCGGCCTGTGCCGAGTGCCGGGACGAGCATCACTGTCTCGCGGCCGGCCGCGCACCTGTCCTGTCTTCGCAGGGGCCCCGGCGGACGGCCCGGGCCGCCGCGGGCGTCGTCCCTGTCCGGGGCGGCCGGGCTGCGGCCGTGGTTCGCGGCATCGTCGCCGCCGCACGGTGCGGCCCGAGGGGCTCCGGCCGCTTCGCTCACGCTGTCCCAGTGGGTGAGCCGGCTTGCCTGTGTCAGGTGAGCGGCCGGGCCGTGGGCGGGTCCGTCCGGGCGGCGCGTACTTGCGGTGTGCCGCCGGGCGGGCCGGGGGAGGGGGTTCACCGCGGACCGCGGCGGACGCCGGCGGTGCCTGGTGGTGTACCCGTCCAGGGGGGATCCTGTGTGCCCGGTGTGGGCCTCCCGCGCCGGGCGCCGCCGTCTCGTCGGGGCTGCCCGGTGCGGTGGTGGTCGCCCTGTCTCACGGGTGGCCGAGATGCGCTGCGAGCGGCCGGTGACCCGGCCGGAAGGGCCGGCGGCCCGGCGGCGGGCCGGGTCGCACGTCCACGAGCGCGGATACAGCTCACGGTCCACTGCCGCGTGTCCGCGGCGGCCCGCGTAGACGAGGTAGACGGCGACCTGGGGAGTTCTCGATCCCTCCCGGCGGTGCCGGTGTACGGCGCTGGACACCGACGGTGTGCGTGCCCTTTTTCACATCCCCGGTCTCATCGACCACCAGCACCGCATTCTTGTCCTGCGGGTGCTCCGGTACGTACTCACGCACGTCGTCGCGCACGGTGTCGGCATCCCGCCTGGCCCGGCCGAGCAGGTGCTGCATGCCGTCCGGATTCGCTTCCCCGGCCCACTCGGCGATGCTCCAGCAGTTCTTGCGCGGCAGGTCCGACAGCAGCCCCAGCACCAAGTCCCGCACCCGGCGCCGGGGTTCAACCCGCGCGAACCGGCCCGCTATCCGGCCCATCACGACCTCGAACGCCTCCTGCCAGCGGACAGGGCCTACGCTATGACCCGCGGCTACCGCATGATCTTCAGTCTTCACACACCGATGATCACCGGTGGCCGCACCCGTCTTCACCACCCCCTCGGTCACGACGTGCGAAGGCGGGGCCGCATCCGGTGTCCCGCTCGGCACGCAGCGTCCGCCCGCCGACTCGTACCAGGAGGACACATGCAACGCGGCGAAGTCTGGTGGGTCGACTTCGACGAGCGACGCCCGGTCGTGCTGCTGTCGGACGACGAGTCATCCGGGTTCCAGGTCATGCAGGTCGTTGCGCCGGCGGGCGTCGACATCAGCGGCCTGGGCGTTGAAGTGGCGATAGGCGCCCGGGAAGGGCTGCCCTTCGAAGGCGTGCTGCGGTTCGCGTTCCCGCGTCCAGGCTTTACTCCTTGCACCTGGCTGACCACTGTCGCCCGGGACGACCTGATCGAGCGGGCGGGCGTGTTGTCCTCCGCGAAGCTCAGCGAGGTTGGAGCCGCCCTCCATACCGCTGGGCAGAGGAGGGAGTGGACCCCGATGACGGCTGCCGGGCTCCGCGAGATCAAAGATGCCCGCCGTCTCGGAGGACTCGAGTAGCGGACGCCTCTGCTGCCCGGCTCGATCTCGTCGACGACCGACGGCGGCCCCCTCTCCACCGCCCTCCAGCAACAAGATCACGATCTACGGCTGGAGTATCAGGTGACAGCATCCCGAGCAGGTCCGAAGCCGGGCAGCAGTTGCAGCCGCTCCACGACGCGGCGCACCGGCTGGGCAAGCCGGTCGTTCTGGCGGCCGGGGCCTTTCTCGCGTACCTCAGGGGAAGCGTTCTGGAGGTCCCCCGCCGGGATTCTTCAGTCGCTGGCTTCGGGGCGCCCTGACCGTTTTTCTTGCCGCTTTCCTTGTTGCCGTGCCTTTGGACGGCCGGGGCGTGCGGTCACAGCTGGAGTCGCTCGCCGGAGGTCTGGCCGCCTCGGGGCTACGGGCGAGCTGACCAAGATGGCGGTGAAGAGACTCAGCAAGTACTGCGAGGACAGGGTCATCTGCAAAGAGCCGCATCCATCTCCGGAGCTCGTCAAAGAGGCTGTGGAGAACCTGCTGCAGGACCTGCCGCAGCTACGCACGCGTTTGTGCACCGCAAGCAGGGACAGGTACGGAGACTGCGGCCGGCTCGTAGCAGAAGCCGACCTCAGGGTGGACGTAGGCCTGGCCGCGCCGTCCTGAGCTGTGTCCTGGCCACCCGGTCAGACCCGCTGGGGGCGTTCGTGTGCCTCCCCATGACGCTTCTGGCTTATCGGGGTCTCACCAAACTCCGCGAGGCCAACGACCTGCCGGTACTGGCGGTCGTCACCGGGCTCGTGAAGTCGCCCCGGTTCGAGGAATACGTCGACGCTCTTGGCCCCGACTGGCGTGAATCCGCACCTGGTCATCAGCAGTCCCGTCGACGGCGGGTTCGCCGGGGCCGAACGGCCAGACCCGCCGGACGCCAGGAGTGCGCCGGGGCTCGGTGTCCAGTAACCGGTCGGTTCGTGAACAGAGGCCGGCCCGGCGGCTCGGGAGCATCTGTCCTGCGACAGCGAAGATTGATCGGCACGGAGCGCCGATGCCGCGGGGGGACCGTCGGCGAACTCGGCAGCTGTCCGGGCCCGGCTCCGCATACGTTCAACCGCATGGCTGACGACTGCTTCGCGCATCCACGACTCGCCGCGATCTACGATCCGCTCGACCCCGACCGCAGCGACCTCGACGCGTACCTGGAGATGGCGGAGGAGTTCGAGGCGCAACGAGTACTGGACATCGGCTGCGGCACAGGGGTGTTCGCACTTCTCCTGGCCGACCGCGGGATCGAGGTCGTCGGCGTGGATCCCGCCCGGGCGTCCCTCGACGTCGCCCGGGCCAAGCCGGGCAGTGAGCGTGTGCGCTGGATCTGCGGTGACGCGACAGACCTCCCACCGCTGCAGGTCGACCTCGCGACGATGACAGCGAACGTCGCCCAGGCCATCGCTGATCCGCCGGCATGGCACAAGACGCTGGAGGGAGCCCGCGAAGCACTGCGGCCCGGCGGGCAGCTGGTCTCGAGACGCGCGATCCGGCCAGACGCGCCTGAAAAGAGTGGACCCGCGAGAACTCCTACCGTGTGACCGAGATCCCCGGTGTCGGCTCCGTCGAGAGCTGGGTTCGGCCGCTCGAGGCGAGCCGGCCTCTGGTGACGTTCCGCCGGACCGACAGGTTCGCAGTGGACGGACAGGTGCTGACGTCGGATTCGACGCTGCGTTTCCGCGGGCGGGAGGAGGTCGGGCGGGATCTGGTCGCGCGTGGAGACGTGGTGGAGGAGGTTCGCGATGCGCCCGATCGCCCAGGAAGGGAGTTTGTCTTCCTGGCGCGACGTCCGTGATCTCCGGTGCCCCACTCCACTCAACCTTCGGTGAGAAACCCCAGTGGCCACCGATCTTCGGCGGCCACGCTCGACCCTCGCTGCGCGAGGTCGGCCCAGGACACCGCTTGAAACGTCACGTCACCCGCCGATCGCAGTCCGTACGCAGTTCGTACGGTGAAAGTACGCGATCCTTACGGTTCACGGGGTAGGGTGCCGGTCAGGAGGTGTTCCATGTCCGAGCTGTTCGACGCGGTCGACGCACTGGTCGCGTCCCGCTCTCCGCTGCCGCCGGCGAAGGAGCGCAAGCGACTGCGTACCGCGCACGGCCTGACACTGGACGAGGTGGCCGCCGCGCTGAAGGTGCGCCGTGCCACGGTGAGCGCCTGGGAGTCCGGCAAGACCGAGCCCCGCCCGCCGGAGCGTGAGGCGTACGCGCGGCTGCTCACGCAGCTCGCGGAGCTCTACCCCGCCCCGGTCGACACGGCCGCGCCCGTCCAAGACACTGCCGTGCCGCCGCGTTCACCGCGACGCCCGCCCCGGCGGAGAGCAGACTCTGTCCACAGGCCCGGCATCCGACGCTGCGGACATGACCGCAACCGAGAACACCCAGACCAGCCCCGCCCTCGTCGCCGCTGCTCCGGCGGCCGCGCCGCGTCCGGCGCGCACCACCGGGCCGCCGTCGACGCCGTGCCGCCCGGGCACGCGGAAGACGGCCCCGGCCGGCACCCCGGCGGGCGGCGCCGACGCGCGCTTCGAGAACGGGCCGCTCGCGGTCGTCGACGTCGAGGACGGGCAGGTGCTGGCGTACTGCACCGGCGGCCTGGTCCTGAACGTGCCCGCCAGGTCCCTCCCGTCCCTGGTCGACTGGACGCTCACGGAGGCACGGCTCGGGCAGCCGAAGCTGTCCGGGCCGGGCAAGGACGCCGACCCACTGCTCGTGCTCACCGAGGCTGCCCTGGAGCGCTACGGCCTGCCGCCGCCCTCACCGATGAGGAGCGGCTCGCCGGGCGGATCCCCGAGGGCCATAAGGTCATCAAGCAACTGGCCCGTGCCGACTGGAAGCTCACCAAGCGCGGGTTCGGGCCGTGGGCGCGGATCTACCGCCCCGCGCAGGCTCGGAGCGGGCCTGCGTCCAGCTGTGCATCCCGTCCTGGCACGCGCTCGACACCCGCCACTGGGGCGGGGCCGGACAGCTGCCGCCGGCGGACCTCGCCCACGTGCTGGGCGTGTACGCGTCGCAGGTGATGACGCCGCGCGGCTCCACCGCCGTCACCGGCCTGGAGCTGATGACCGCGCTGCACCCGCCGACCCGGGCCTCCGAGCCCGACGCCGACGGCAAGCGGCACTCCGAGCACCACCCCAACAGCCTGGGCAAGGACCCGGTCGACCCGGCGCCGTGCGAGGCCCCGGACGGGCACCCGCTCCTGGCGGACCTGCCGCGCTTTCACGTGCGCGGCCCGGCGGAGAAGCTCTTCGAGGAGGCCTACGACTGGGCACGCCCGATGACCGATGCCGAATGCCTGCGCCGCCACCTGGTCGGCATCGACGTGAACATGGCCTTCGCCGCCGCGCCAACGGCCTGAACGTCGGCCTCGGCGCGCCGACGCACGTCACCCACCCGGTGTTCGATCCGAAGCTGCCCGGCAGCTGGCTGGTGGACCTGTCCCACGTCGACCTGTCCCGCGTGAAGGTCGGCAAGGACACGTGGACGGAGCTGGACGCCGGCCTGCTGCCCAGCCCGTTCACGCCCACGGGCGAGCGCCCCAAGGGCCCGGCCTGGTATGCGACACCCACCGTCGCCTACGCGGCGGAGCTGGGCTACGAGGTGCGCCCGATCGAGGCGTGGGTGCGGTACGAGAACGGCCGCTACCTGGACGGCTGGTACCAGCGGCTGCGCGACGCCTACCTGGCCACGATGGCCGACCTCGGCGTGCACGCGGACCTCTCCCCGGCCGACTTCCTGGCGGCCATGGACGGCCACAAGCAGCGCGACCCCCAGCTGGCGATCGTCGTCTCGGCGATCAAGGCCACGGTCAAGGGCGGCCTGGGCAAGCTCCGCGAGCGCCCGCGCGGCGAGGGCTGGCGGCCCGGCGAGCCGTGGCGCGCGCTGTCCCGCCCCACCTGGCGGCCGGACATCCGCGCGGCGGTCATCTCCCGCACCCGCATCAACCTGCACCGCAAGATCGTCAAGCACGCGGCGTTCACCGGCCACTACCCGGTCGCGATCCTGTCCGACTGCGTCGTCTACGCCACCGACGGCACCAGCCCGCTGGACTTCCTGCCCTACCGGGACGGCAAGCCGCTGCCCGGCGGCTTCAAGCTCGGCATCAACCCCGGCCTGGTCAAGCACGAGGGCACCCAGACCGTCCTGTGGGGCGAGGAGATCCGCGACCGGTTCGACGCGCCGGAGCTCAACCTCGCCCGCTACATCAAGGACGGCACCGTCACCGACGTCGACAACGGAGAGTAGGAGAGAGCGACGATGAGCCTGTTCGGGGACGGCCTGGACGCCGCGGTGCACAAGGCGTTCACCCGCCCGGCTCCCAAGAGCGCGCCCGCGCAGATGCGCTACCTGGTCAAGCAGATGGGAGGCACCAAGCCGGTCGCCCAGATGCTGCGCATCTCCCAGCGCACCGTCGAGCGGTACGTGAAGGACCAGATCAAAAAGCCCCGTCCGGAGCTCGCCGCGCGCCTGGAGCGCGAGGTGAAGAAGCGGTGGCAGCCGCAGATCCGGGCGAAGGCCCGGCAGAAGGCGGCGACCACCGGCGGCATCGTCATCGACACCCGCGCCCGCCTCGGCTACACCGCGCCGATCGGGTCGACGGACCAGGACCGCATCCGGCACCTGACCATCGCCCTGCCCCCGCGCTACGCCGCCCGCCTCTTCGAGGCCCAGGAGGCCGGGGCCGGCGACGCCCGACTCCAGGAGATCGCCGCCGAAGCCCTCAAGGAGGTGTACTTCCAGGACGGCGGACGCCGCGCCGGAAGCCTGGAGGAGGTCCGCTTCACGGACATCGAGCACCTGGAGTTCGACCTGTAGCAACCGCGCCCCGAACCGTGCGTGAGCCCCGGGGCGACCGAGCACCCGGACGGATCCGAAGACGACGCAGACGACATGGTGTCGCGGCCCGAAAAACGGGTGACCGTGCCGGACGGCCGCCGCGCGGCTGGGACCGCGCCCTGCCGGCCCGGTCCACCCTCGCCACCATCGACCAGGCCCTCACGGCCGCCCTCCCGGCCCGCTTCAGCATGCCGCGCCTCGCCGCCCGGTCCGGGCGGACCGTCATCGTGGACGAAATCCACGCCCTGACCCCCTGCACGCAGCAACCGCCGGGCCGCCCGCTGAACCGGCTGAGGGCTTTGGGCCGCCCCGTCGCCCTGCTGCCCCGTCGCCCTGCCCGCCCGTACCGGCAGCCAGACGGTGCGCCACCACCTCACCGGAGCCGGCCCGCCCCCGGACCGTGCTCGCCGACCGCGCCCGGGCGCCCACCGACCCGGGCCGGCCGTTCGCCGCGGCCGCCGACGCCCCTCCTCACCCGGATCGATCCCCGGGCGGCCGGCGAGCACGCCCGGCGTTTTCGCCGCACCGCCGAGATCCCCTGCACCCGGTGCGCCACGGGCGCGCACACCGGCCCCGACGGCGCGCCCGCCCGCGAGAGCCGGCTCGTACGCATCACCACCGAGATCGCGCCCGCCGTCGAGGGCGGCGGCTGTGCGCTGGTGGTGCGCGCGACCGCGCCCGGGCGCCCACCGACCCGGGCCGGCCGTTCGCCGCGGCCGCCGACGCCCCTCCTCACCCGGATCGATCCCCGGGCGGCCGGCGAGCACGCCCGGCGTTTTCGCCGCACCGCCGAGATCCCCCTGCACCCGGTGCGCCACGGGCGCGCACACCGGCCCCGACGGCGCGCCCGCCCGCGAGAGCCGGCTCGTACGCATCACCACCGAGAGCGCGCCCGCCGTCGAGGGCGGCGGCTGTGCGCTGGTGGTGCGCGCGACCGTGGCCGACGACCGGCGCACCCGCCAGCACCTGAGGAAGGTGCCGGACCGGCCGGGCGGAGCGGACGGCCGGCCGGTGCTGCACGCCCGCCCGGTCCCTGGCGTGCGGCCCTCACCCCTCAGAGCCGCGGTTGCCTCAAGCGCACCGGCGAACGTCCCGACCGGCGCTGTCACGTAATGGGGTGCGGGGGTCTTTGCCGCGTGCCGGGGTGTGGCGGGGGCCGGTTTCCGGGCCGGTTCCCAGACCTTGGCGGATCACGTGCCGCGGCCGGCGCGGAACGGCCACTGACCGCGCTGCGCGCAGTGCGTGCAACCGGCAGAAACCGGCGCAGAATGGGAATGTGGTCTTCCGTGGCGGCCGGGCAATCCCTCGGCGGGGGGTGGACCGTACATATGAGTGTGCCGAGTTTCCGGTTCCCGTCGGCCGTCTTTCGGACGAGGCTCTGCTGTCCGGGCTGGCCACCGGTGATCCGGAACTCGCGGTCACCTTCGTACGGAGGTTTCAGCGCGCGGTCTTCGGTGTCGCCGTCGCCGTCACCAAAGATCGGCAGCTTGCCGAGGACATCGCCCAGCAGACGTTCGAGCGGGCGTGGCGTCATGCGCAGATCTACGACCGCGCCGCGGGTCGGTGACGACCTGGCTGACGACCATCGCGCACAATCTCGCCGTCGACGCCGTGCGTGCGCGGCGGACGGAGCCGGTGGCACCCGAGGACCTCGACACGCTCCTCGACGCCGTGACCGAGACTCCCGAGCAGTGGGCCCTGGCCGACGAGGCCTCGTCCCAGCTGCGGGCCGCCGGCGCGGCTGCCCCGGGAACAGGGTCGTGCCCTGGTGATGGCGGGCATCTACGGAATGACGGCCCAGCAGATCGCCGACTGGGAGAAGATCCCGCTGGGCACCGCCAAGACGCGGATCAGGACGGCGATGGGAAAGCTGCGGACCACACTCGCCTCTCCGGATCGAGGGGACCATGGCCAGTGACGTGACCTGCGAGAAGCTGCGGGAGGTCGGCGCCGAGCTGGCACTGGGCGTGCTGCCCGGCCGTGAGCGGGCGGTGGCGGTCGCACATCTGGACCGGTGCGCGGCGTGTCGGGAGTGCATCGAGCACATGACCCTGGTGGCGACGGACTGATCGGGCTGGTGCCGGGCAGCGAGCCGCCGCTCGGGTTCGAGACCCGGGTGGTGCGCAGACTGCCCCAGGACGCGACGGCGCACGAGGGGGACCCCGCCCGCGGGCGCCCGGCCTCACGCACGGGACGGTCCGCAGCCGCGCACGCCGCATCCGGCTGCGGGCCGCCTCCGCCGTGGCCGCGTTCGCCTTCGCGTTCGGGTTCACCGGCTGGGCGGCCGGCACCGCCATCGAGAGTCTCACGGCCCCGAGCCCCCCTGCCGTAAAGGTCCAGACGCCTTTGAGGGAGGGAGAGCTGACCTCGGCCTCGGGCCCCGGGCCGTCGGCCGGAGACGTCTACGCTCACCCCGCAGACCCGGGGAAACCCGGTTGGATCTACATGAGCGTCGACCTCGCCGCCGCCGGCACTCCGTACAGCGGCAAGGTCGTCTGCCTCCTGGAGCGCACGGACGGCACCACGATCCGCGTGGGCACCTTCACCCTGAGCAACGGACGGGGTGACTGGGGCGCGGCGGCCCCGGTCGACCCCGCGGCACTCGCCGGCGCCCGCCTGACCGCCTTTGACGGCACCGTCCTGGCCACCGGCCGCTTCGAGACCGGCCAAAGCGCGTGAGACCGGCGCCCCGCCCCGTCCTCAGGGGCGGGCGGCGCGGCGCCCCGGGCCGGGCAGCGTCGCGTCGAGTGCGGCGGCCAGTTCGGCGACCGAGGGCCGGGACGACGGATCGGTCCGAAGGCAGCCGTCGATGGCCGCCGCGAGCCCCCCGGGCAGCCGCCGCCGCGAGCCGACCGGCGGGGCGGCCTCCTCCAGCTGCGGATACCAGCGGTCCTGGCCGCCCGTGACGCTGCCGTCGCAGGGCTCGTCCCCTTCCTCCCCACGGGGAGAAACCCCGCGGCGATCCCCGCGGCCGAACGGCACGTCGCCGGCGGCGACCTCGTACAACGTGATGCCGACGCCCCACACGTCCGCGGCTGCCGACAGCGGCCCGCCGCGGGCCTGCTCGGGAGCGAGGTAGCAGAACGTGCCCGCCCCCGCGGGCGCGGGCCCGGGCGGCCGCGCGGTACTCAGGTCCAGCACCTTGGCGTGACCGCGGTCCACCACCACGTTCGACGGCTTGAGGTCCAGGTGCAGCAGACCCTGACCGTGGAGGTAGTGGATCGCGGAACACAGCTGCACCCCGAGCAGCGCCACGTCGGCGGCGGACGGCCGCGCCGCAACCGGTGGATGAGGTGGGACAGCGTCTCGCCGGTCAGCGTCTCCAGCACGACGAGCGGCACCGGCGACTCGAACGTCTCGTACGCGCGGACCAGGTGCGGGTGGGTGAAGGCCCCCAGCCACCGCCCCTCACGCAGCAGCCGCTCGCCCAGCTGCTCCTGCTCCCGGCGGTCGGGGCGCACGGCCTTGACCACACAGCGGCAGTCCCGCTCCTGGCTCCAGACGTCGTAGACGTCGAGCCAGCCGGTGCGCGCCAGATGCGCCAGCACCTCGTAGCCCGGGACCGGTCTCGTGCCGGGCGCCAGAACCGGGGCGGCCCGCACCGCCGGGACACTCACGGCAGCACCGTCCCCAGGGCCGGGGACCCGGCCGGGGACCCGGCCGGGGCGTTCAGCCAGTGCAGCCGGGCGTACGTCCCGCCGCGCTCGAGCAGGTCGTCGTGGGCGCCGCACTCGACGATCCTGCCCCGGTCGAGAACCACGATGCGCGTGGCGTCCTGGACGGTCAGCAGGTTGTGGGAGATGACGACGGTCGTCCGCCCGGCCATGAGCCGGCGCAGCGGGTCCATGATCCGCCGGCCGGACCGCACATCGAGGCCGGTGGTCGGTTCGTCCAGGAGGAGCACGGGCGCGTCCCTGATCATCGCGCGGGCGATCGCCAGGCGCTGGCGCTGCCCGCCGGAGAGCGTCCGGCCGCGCTGGCCGACCATCGTGTCGTAGCCCATGGGCAGCAGCTCGATGAACTCGTGCGCGTCCGCGGCGCGCGCCGCCGCGACGATGTCCGCCTCCGTCGCCTCCGGCCGCCGTAGGCGATGTTGTCCCGCACGGTGCCGTGGAAGACGAGCGTCTCCTGCAGGACCACCGCGACGCTCTCCCGCAGGTCGGACAGGCGCAGGTCCCGCAGGTTTGTCCCGTCCAGGCGGACCGCGCCCCGGTCGGGATCGTAGAAGCGCAGCTGCAGCTTCGCGACCGTCGACTTGCGCCCCGCTGGCCCCGACCAGCGCCAGCGTCTCCCCGGCCGCCACGTGGAACGACACGTCCGACAGCGCCCAGGACGGCGTGCCGGGATAGCGGAAGAAGACGCCGTCGAACTCCACCTCCTCGCGCACGGCCGGTCCGGCGGGCACCGGCGGCCTCGGCGACCTGCGGCCGCTGGTCCAGCAGCTCGATGATCCGTTCGGCCGAGGCGGACGCCGCGTAGAAGGTGGTGCCCAGGTGGGACAGACCGCGGACCGGACTGTAGAGGTTGCCGATCAGCGCCAGGAAGACCAGCAGTCCGCCCAGCGTGAGCTGCCCCTGGGCCAGCTTCCAGGTGCCCAGGCTCATGACCGCCAGGACGCCGGACACCTCGATGACCTCGACGACGGATCCGTAGACGGCGCGGATCCGCGTCGAGGCCATCGTGGCCCGGAACCTGCCGACGTTCTCACGCTCGAACCGGCGCTCCTCCCACCTCTGCCGGTTGTACGCCTGCACCAGGGCGACGTTGCCCAGCGACTCCTCGGCGATCGCGCTGATCGAACCGCTGCGGCGCCTGCGCTCCCGGGACGCCTCCTTGATCAGCCGCGCGAAGTGCCGGGCGGCGCGCCAGAACAGCGGCACGATGACGAGGGCGAGGAGGGTCAGATCCCACTGCAGATAGAACAGCAGACCGAGGAAGACACCCAGGCGGATCACGTAGTAGAGGGCGTCCGCCACTCCCGAGAGCAGGAACGTCTCGACCGTGTCGACATCGCCCGTCACCCGCGACAGCACGTCCCCGAGCCGCCGGCGTTCGAAGAACCCGAGCGACAGGCCCTGGACGTGCCGGAACACATCGGAGCGCAGCGTCAGCAGGAAGCGTTCGCTGACCCACGTGGACGTCACGTCGTCGGCGAACCCCAGAATGCCGGAGCCGATGACGAGCCCCAGATAGGTCGGTGCGATCCACAGGAGCGGTCCGATGTCGCGGGGAACGAGCACACCGTCCACCACGGTCTTGAAGAGCCAGATCTCCGTGGCGTCGAGGGCGGGGCCGATCAGGCTGAACAGGACGACGGGAACGAACCAGCGCCGCCGCCGCGGGTATAGGGCCAGAACCGCCGGAACACCTCGCGCAAAGACACCGGGGGCGCGGCCGCCACCACATCGGAAGCCTCACCCACCGACAGCAGACGCCGCAGGACATGCACCATGGCATGCGTTCCTCGTGGAGGGACGGACGGAGCGGACCAGGGCCTTTCAATCTACGGTCCGCTCAGCCTCCGTAGCGTGGTCACTAGTGGCCGTAGCCGTAGCCGTGCCCGCGACGGTCGCCGTGGTCGTGCCCGTGGCGGTCGCCGTGGTCGTGCCCGTGGTCGTGCCCGTGACCGTGCCCCGAGAAGTCGTCGCGGCGCGACGTGTCGTTGTTGCGGTCCCGGCGATGGGCAGGCATCAGACTGCTGAAGATAGCCATTGCGTTCCTCCTGAAAATTACTCCACACGGGATACGTCTCAGGACGGGACTTGGATGGCGTTCCGGGGCAATAAGTCGAAAATGCTGGAGGATCGGCCAAAGCCTCGGCACCGCTCGGCCCCGCCGCGCCGCGAGCCCCGCGGCGCACCGCACCCGGCGGACTTGGGACCCGCAAGGTGGGCAGAGCCCGATGACCGGGCGCACGCCCGAGGCGGTGCCGATCGGTGCCACGGCTCAGCATGGGTGCTGGTCAGCGGGCCGGGCGGCGACGAATGACTCCGGCGCAGGCGGCGAGTCCGGCGCTGTTCTGGGGCGTGAGAAGGGGAAAGAGGACGGCGGCGCTGCCCGGCCCCCCGCACGCCGATCAGCCTCCAGAGCCCTTTTGCCGATCGGCGGCGCCCGGAGCGCCCACCGAGGCGTCTGCGCCCCCTGGGGTGGGGTGGTGTCGTGCCGGTGAACCGCCCCGGCTCGCCATAAGGATCGAGTCATGGCACGACCTTCCCGTCACCCCCTTGAACTCCGCCGCATGCGGTGCGCATGGTCGCCGAGGCGCGCGACGACCACGCGCACGAGACGGCCGCCTTGCAGGCGGTCACGGACAAGCTCGGCACCGGCTCCCGCGAGACGCTGCGGAACCGGGTGAAGCAGCACGAGATCGACGCAGGACCGCGTCCGGGGACGACGACGGAGGAGTCCGCCCGCTCAAGGCGTTGAAGAAGGAGAACGCCGAACTGAAGCGGGCCAACGAGATCCTCAAGGCCGCGGCGAGTTCCTTCGCGGCCGAGCCCGACCGGCCCCCCACACGCCCGCAGCGTTCCTCGAGGAGCACCGGGACCGCTTCGGCGGCATCGAGCCGATCTGCAGGACACTCACCGAACACGACTGCACGATCGCCCCGTCCGCCTCCCGCGCCCACAAGAAACGCCCGGCCGCCCCGCCCGCCCGTTCTGTGCGGGACACGGAGCTCAAGAAGCTGATCCGCCAGGTCCACACCGACAACCACCGTGTCCACGGCGCCCGGAAGATCTGGCGGGAGCCGACCCGCCGGGGTCATCAGGCGGCCCGGCGCACCGCCGAGCGGCTGCTGCGCGAGCCGGGCAGCGCCGGCGCCGTCCGCGGCAAGAGGGTGCTCACCACGATGCCGGACCAGCAGGCCGAGCGGGCACCGGGCCGGGTGGACCGCGACTTCGCCGCCGGCGCTCCGAATCGCTGCCGGGCCGGGGATCTCACGCACGCGGCCACCTGGCCCGCAGTGGTCCACCTCGCCTTTGCCCTCGACACCTTCTCCCGCCGGATCGCCGGCCGGCTCGCCGCGACGCCGAAGGAGCCCCGGCTCGTCCTGGACACTCTGAAGACCGCGCTGTGGCAGCGCGACCGCGATGAATATCCATATGTGCGCGGCGAGTTGACACACCACAGCGATGCGGACAGCCAATACACCGGTGTCCGGCCGCCGGACACCCGGATGCGGCCGGCATCGCGGCCCCGACCGGATCTGCCGGCGACGCGTACGACAACGCCCCGAGGAAGAGCACGATCGGCCCGTGCAAAACCGAACGGCTCAAGCCGCAGCGGCCCTGGAAGACCCTCTCCCCATCGAGCCGCCACCGCCGGTGTGGACCGACTGGCACAACCACCGCGGGCTCCACGGGGAGACAGCCCCCGTCCCACCCGTCGAGGACGAGGCCGATCACTCCAGGGAATCCAAGAAACCCCAGGTCACAACCACAATGTGAGATCTCTGCCGAACCCGGGGCGGTTCAGTGTGCTACGAGAACCTCACCGACCTGATGCAGACCACGGATCCCGACGAGCCGAGCCGCCGTATCGAGCAGATCCGTGACCACCAACGGCAGCGGACCGCCCACCACCCCGCCCTCGACCCCGGCCGCACGGCCCCTCCCACAACCACAGCCAGGAGCAGGCCACCGCACACCAGCAGCACCGCCCCCAGAACCCCGGCCCCACACAGAAACCCCACAAGCCTCCCACCGCGGCACCCGGCCCGCGGAACGGGCGCCCGCCACCCGCACGGCACAAGGTGCAGCCCAGACACGGCGCACGGCGAACAGAGGAACCGGAAGGATGCGGCCCGGTGGATGTCCCGGCGCCACCGGCGGCGGCCCCTCCCCGGGCGTCATCGGCCCTGCCACTGCCTTCCGCCCCACTTCCTGAACAGTGCTGCCTGCCCGCGAGGACCTGCTCACTCACAGACCACCGGTAGGCTGCAGCGGTGCGCACGGTCGAGCTTCTGCTGGACGAGGCGGCAGAACTAGCGGTTCGAAAGGCCTGGCGGCGGCTCGCGGACGCGGGGCTGCCCAGTCAGGCGCGCCACCGCTCACCGACCAACAGCCCGCACCTCACCCTGGCCGCCTGCCCGGAGCTGACCGCCCCGATCCGCTGGGAGCTCGCCGAGGTGGCCGCCGCCCTGCCGCTGCCGGTGCGGTTCACCGGCGTGGTCCGCTTCGAGAGGCCCACCTCGGTGCTGGCCTGGTCGCTGGATCCCGACTCCGCGCTGGCCGGCGTGCACCGCCGGGTATGGGAGGCGGTGGCCTCGGACAGCCCGCCCGAGACCCTCAGCCCATTCCACGAACCCGGGCGCTGGAGCCCGCACATCACCCTCGGCCGTACCCGGCGGGCAGGTGCCTTCGCCGGCCGGCGCATCCCCGAACTGCTGCCGGCGCCGCCGCTGTCGGCCCGGCTCATCACCCTGCGCAGCTATGACACCCACACCGGCGCCCTGGAGGTGATCGAGCCCCGCCCCTGAGACGCCCCGACACCAACCGGCCAGCGCCCCCGCCGAAGGGGCAGCCCAGCGGCCGGCGGCACCGTCCGCAACGCCCCTGCAGCCACAGCGCTCCCTGATCCGGTCGTCCTGCCTCCGCCCCCCTGGAGGGCGCGTCCGCCCAGCCGCTGACCCAGCGCAGCCCACCACCGGAGGCAAGAAAGATGCACCCGCCTCCCGCAAGCACGGCGTTGATGCTCCTGTTGATCGTCGAGCTTGCCGACGAGATGAGCACCCTATGGTGACCGGGTGCGGTACTTGACGGAGTCGTTCATCCTCGGGGCCCTGCGGCGGGAGCGTTCGGTCGAGCAGTTCCTTGGGCCGTGCGGCCCGACGGAACGCCCGGTGTCGGCGAAGCAGACGTCCAGGCCGGTAGCCAGGGCCAGCGCGGCATGCCGTCCCATCCCGGTTCCCTGGTCAGCGACTTGCGCACCAACTCCGGCATACCGTCGATCTGGTGGGTGAGCACGGTCGACAGGCCGTCGGCGTTCTCGCCCTTCGGCAGGGCGAGGATCATCAGGAAGCGGGTGGCGCGGCCGGCCGGGGTCGCGGCCGCGGTAGCGCCGTTCCTGCCCACGACGAGGTCGCCTTCCCAGCGGCCGGGGACCCGGCGGACGAGAGCTTCGGCGGGACGGTCGTGGATCGAGCGCAGGCCGGCGATCCGGCTCCTTGGGACGCATCGGGCCTGCGGCGGGGGCCGCGGGCAGTGCGGCGGCTGGGCAGCATCACGCCCAGCCGGGCGAGCTCGCCCTTGGGCGGTGCGTAGATCCACGTGCAGACGGCCTCGTGGGAGATCGTTTCCCCGCCGGCCGGGAGCGAGCCTTCCATGACTGCCACACTCGTGTCCTGGGCCTCGAGTTTCAAACGGCCCGCGATCTGGTTCGGCGTGCGCCCGTACCGCAGGTCGGCCAGGACCCGCTGCCGCAGCAGCACGTTGTCGTCCAGCAGGCGTTGCTGAGGCCGCCGACGCCGCGTCGCCGCCCGCTTGTCGGCCGTCGATGCCCGGTAGCCGCGCGTCGAGGAGTTGCGTGCCGGCTCCCGGCTGACCACCGACGAGCATCGGCCGACCCGCCGGGCGATCTCCCGCACCCCCTCACCTTGGGCGCGTCCGACCGCGATCTCCTCACGCTCCTCACGCGTCAACGGTCTCCGCACGGCCACGGGCAACCCTTCTCACCCGCACTGTCGCTTCGAGGCGATGACACCGCCCGCCCTTGACCGGCCAGCACGGCCCGCACACTCCACGAGCGGGCGGCCCCGGTCGGCAACGCTCTCTGAAACTCCCCACTCCGTTGGACTCCGGACCGAGTGGGGCGACGAGTATCCCTGGCCGTTTTCAAAGATCCTCATCAACCCGCCCTCACCCCCGCGGCGAATCGCGCAGCAGAGTCCGGTCGGACCTCAAAGCGCCGAAGTCGGTAAACGCCAAGCTAAATACAGGTAGCTTTTACGCCCGCCTTTGCCGTAAGTATGCCAATGTCGCGATTGGTGCCGCATGCGAGGATCCCGGCGGGCGTTATGGCCAGAGCGCCCGCCATTGCGGGCAGGAGCAAGCGCGAGGAGACCCGCTTGTTGAGGTCCCGGATGCGGACCGTGCCGTCTAGTCCGCCAGTGACGGCGGCAGGCCGGCCGTCCAGCTCGCGAAGCGGGTCGGCCTGACGCCGCCGTCGTGCCTGCGGCGGGTCAAGCGGCTGGAGGAGGCCGGCGTCATCGCCGGCTACCGGGCCGTCATCGACCCCGAGGCCATGGGCCGCGGCATGGAAGTCCTCGTCGACGTCGAGATCCATGCCCAGGACCGCACGACGATCGAGGAGTTCGAGGCCGCCGTCGCCGCGTACGACGAAGTCGTCGAGTTGCGCCGTATGTACGGCAGCCCGCATCACTTCGTCCGCGTCGCCGTCGCCGACGACGCCGCCTACGAGGCCTTCGTCATGGACAAGCTCACCGGCCACCCCGCCGTCCTCCGCCTCGAGTCCCACCTCACCATGAAAACGATCAAGGCCGAGGGCTGACTCTCAGACCCCGGCCGCTCGGTGCAGTTCGGTGCGGGACCGGCCCGGCAGCCGGACGGCTGCCGGGATGCGAATGTGGTCAGCGGCGTTGTGCGGCGGCGGTCAGAGCCTGGTCGAGGATGTCCAGGCCGCGGTCGAGTTCGGTGTCGGTGATGGTGAGCGGGGGCGCCAGCCGCAGGATGCTGCTGCTGCCGGGGAACTGCACGATGTTCAGGTGCAGGCCCAGACGGAAACAGGCGTCGGTGACGGCGCTGCCGAAGTCGCCGGCCGGCTCCTTGGTGTCGCGGTCGGTGACGAGTTCGACGCCCTGGAGCAGCCCGCGTCCGCGGACGTCACCGATGTGCTCGTGACGGTCCTTGAGTTCACTCAGGCCGCGCTGGAGCCGGTCGCCGAGCCGCCGCGCGGTCTGGTCGTAGGCGCCCTGGGTGAGGACGTCGATGACCGCCAGGCCCACGGCCGCCGGCAGCGGGTCGGAGACGTGGGTGGTGGCGAAGTAGTAGCCGCGCTCGTGGCAGCGCGCCTCGATCTCCTCGCTGGTGATCACGGCGGACAGCGGCAGCCCCGCCCCGAGGGTCTTGGACAGGGTGAGGATGTCCGGCGTGACGCCGTCGCGCTGGAAGGCGTACCAGTCGCCCGTGCGGCACAGCCCGGTCTGGGCCTCGTCGAGGATGAGGAGCATGCCGCGCTCGGCACACTTCTGCTTGAGCGCGGCAAGATAACCCGGCGGCAGGTCGATGACGCCGCCGGTGCTCAGGACGGGTTCGGCGATGAAGGCCGCCAGGCTGCCGGTGGACTGCCGATCGACCATCGCAAACGCGTGATCCAGTTCGGCCTGCCAGTCGTGGCGCCCGTCGCGGGTGAACAACGGCCGATAGGCGTTCGGCGTGGGAACGACGATGTTGCCCGGCGCCACCGGCCCGTACCCGGCCCGGGACACCCCGTAGGTCGCCGCCGACGAGGCATGGGTGACGCCGTGGTACGACTGGTCGAAGGCGACGACCTCGTACCCGCCGGTGGAGAGCTTGGCCATCTTGATGGCCGCCTCGTTCGACTCGCCGCCGGTGCTCAGCAGCAACACCTTGCTCAGGGAGGGCGGCAGCGTCCGGGCCAGGGCGGCGGCCAGATCGACCACGGGCCGGCTCAGCATCCAGCTGAACAAGTGGTCCAGGGTGGCGATGGACTGGCTGACGGACTCCACGATGGCAGGGTGGGAGTGCCCCAGCAGCCCGCTCATCTGTCCCGACGTGAAGTCGAGGATGGCCCGTCCGTCGCTGTCGAACACATACGATCCGGCGGCCCGTTCGATGAGAGCCGGTGAGAAGTCGCTGCGGGCGTAGCGGACCAGATGACGACGGGCCGTCGCCCAGAACTCATCGGCGGAGCCGACACGACGGACGGCCGCGGACTGGTCGGTGGGTGCGCTCATGTCCTGCCTTCGCCTCGGAAACAGGGAGTGCAGCGAGGCTAGGAGAAACAGCCGAGCACCCGATTGCAAACATTGCCCACCGGACAGCTTCCTCGGCATACTTCACGCGTGGACCGCACCGACCGCGCAATAATCGAGCAACTGCGCCGCGACTGCCGCCTGACCAACACCGAACTCGCCGACCGGATCGGCCTGACGCCCTCACCCTGCCTGCGCCGCGTCAGACGCCTGGAAGAGCAGGGAGTGATCCTCGGCTACCACGCCCGCATCGCCCCCAAGGCCCTCAACCGCGGCTTCGAGGTCCAGGTCGACCTCGAACTCACCGACCAGGCCCGCACCACGGTCGAGCGCTTCGAAGCCGAACTGGTGGCCCTCCCCGAAATCGTCGAGGCACGCCGCATGTTCGGCGCTTCCGACTACCACGCGCTGATCTCGGTCGCCGACCTGGAAACCTACGAGCAGTTCATGACCCAACGGCTGCTCGCCCTGCCGGGCCTGGCCAAGCTCCAGTCCCGCTTTGCGATGAAAACCCTCAAAGCCGACGTGCCCCCGCCCGGAAGGTGACGACAGCACCGCACCCCCGTCACTTCGCCTATCTCGTCCCCGAGCCAGGCGACACTCTCGCCCGAAGCTTCTCGCATCAGACGCAGGTCTCAGTGTCCGATCCGGGCCTCTCGTTTGACAGACCCGGCGACGTCGCTGCGTAAGGGTGAGAACACGGCGCTGCTGACAGCGCGGACGGTGCTGTCGGTGTCCGTACAGGGACTCTCGGCGGATGCGTCCGCGCTGCTGCTCGGCCCCGACGGCAAGGTCCGTGGCGATCACGACCTGGTCTTCTACAACCATCCAGCCCAGGACGGTGTATCCGTCGAGGGCGCGGCGGTTCACTGCGGAGCTTTCTCGCCTGCCGGCCGACGTGCACCGTGTAGGGGTGGACGTGAGCGTTGATCCGCCGCAACCAGGTGCTGTCTTTACCCGAGCCCCTCAGCTGACGTTCACCCAGAACGGTGCCCCGTCGGCGTCGTTCACCGCGCCGGACTTCACCTCGGGGGAGACCGCCGTGCTCCTGGCGGAGTTGTACCGCCGCGGTACGGCTGGAAGGTCCGGGCCGTGGGACAGGGCTATGCCTCTGGCCTTGCGGGACTGGCAACCGACTACGGCGTCGAGGCCGACCCCGAGCCCTCTGCCGTGCCGCTCCCTGCGCAGACATGCACGACAACGGGACAGGCCGCCGCGGTCGACCTGACGAAGCTGGAGCGGCAGGCCCCGGGCCCGCTAGTGCTCTGACCGCATAGGTTCGCCGGGTCGGTGGTCCGGGCGGTTGGATGTGCAGTGACGTCCGATCCGACCGCTGGGGGTGTGGTGGCTGAGCCTGTCCGTGTGCGCAGGTTGACCGACCAGGAGGGTCAGAGGCTGCAGCAGATAGTGCGCCGGGGAAGTACCAGTTCGGTGTGGTACCGGCGCGCGATGATGCTGCTGGCCTCGGCCGGCGGGAACCGGGTGCCGGTGAGCGCGAAGCTGGTGCAGGCCGACGAGGACACCGTCCGGGACCTGATCCACCGGTTCAACGAGATCGGCCTGGCCTGTCTGGACCCTCGGTGGGCGGGAGGCCGTCCCCCCAGGCTCCGCCCGGGGAGGAGGGCCTCCCGCCCGCTCAGTCCTGACGACGAGGACTTCGCCGTGGCGACGGCCACCACCCGCCCGACCAAGCTCGGCCAGTCCTTTACCCGCTGGTCCCTCCGCAAACTCGCCGCCTAACTTGCGCCGCGTGCCCGGCCACATGATCCGGATCAGCCGCGAGGCGTTACGGTGCCTGCTCGCGCGCCGCGGCATCACCTCCAGCGCACCAAGACGTGGAAGGAGTCACCCGACCCGGACCGCGCCACCAAGCTCGATCGCATGGAGGAGGTCCTGGACCGCTTCCCGGACCGTGTGTTCGCGTTCGACGAGTTCGGCCCGCTCGGTATCCGCCCCGCCCCTGGTTCGTCGTGGGCACCTGCCGGTCACCCCGAGCGTCACCCCGCGACCTACCACCGCACCCACGGAGTGCGCTACTTCCACGGCTGCTACTCGATCGGCGACGACACCCTGTGGGGCGTCAACCGACGCGAGAAGGGCGCCGCGAACACCCTGGCCGCACTGAAGTCGATCCGCGCGGCCCGCCCGGACGGCGCCCCGATCTACGTCATCCTGGACAACCTCTCCGCCCACAAAGGCCAGACGATCCGGCGCTGGGCGAAGAAGAACCGGGTCGAGCTGTGCTTCACCCCGACCTACGCGTCCTGGGCCAACCCGATCGAAGCCCACTTCGGACCACTGCGGCAGTTCACCGTCGCCAACTCCCACCACCCCAACCACACCGTCCAGACCCGTGCCCTGCACGCCTACCTGCGCTGGCGCAACAAGAACGCCCGCCACCCCGACGTCCTCGCTGCCCAGCGCAAGGAACGCGCCCGCAGCCGAAGCGAGAAAGGCATCCGCTGGGGCGGCAGACCCATCACCGCCGCGGCCTGAACGAACGAACAGCACAGCCCATCACAACGTGCCCTGCGAGGAGCACCGCATGCACCACCAAGACGTTCAGGCCGCCGTGGCGCAGATGCTGGAGGTACTGAGGCCTCGCACGGACGAGGACTGGACAGTGCCGGCCGGCCCGCTGGAGTGGAACTGCCGGCAGACCGCCTCACACATCGGCCACGACCTGCTGGCCTACGCAGGCCAGCTCGCCGCGCGCCCGGCCGACGCCTACCTCCTCTTCGATTTGCGCGTGCGCCCCACCGCCTCGCCTGCCGAGGCGCTGCAGGTGGCCGCCGCCTGCGGCGGCCTGCCCGGCAGCGCGCTGGCCACCGCCGACCCGTCCCTGCGGGCCTGGCACCGGGGCCCGTGCGACCCGACGGGATTCGCGGCGATGGGCGTCGCCGAGATCCTGCTGCACATCCACGACATCACCCGCGGACTGGCTGCCGCCGACACCGCTATGGGCGGCCGTGCTCGACCGGCTGTTCCCCGACGCCCCGCCCGGCGAGCCCGTCCCAGTGTTGCTGTGGTGCACTGGACGAGGGGACCTGGACGGTCTGCCCCGCCGGACGTCGTGGACGTGGAAGGCGGCACGGCCCGACTGAGCGCACTCAACTCGGTGAACCTGTGCGGTCAGAGCACTGGAGCCGTGGTCGGGTAGCCGCCGCGGTGGACCGCGTACCAAAGGGCTGCGGCAGGTGGACGTCGACGAAGCGCTCAGGCGCGGTGCAGATCTCCCGCAGGCCCTCCCGCAGCGCGCAGGGGTTCGCGGAGCGAGACCTCCTCCGTTGCGCGGGGGCGGGGCTGGTGTGCACCAGAAGGTGGAGGCCGGAACGTCACATCCCCCTCCGGACGTTTTCATGCGCATTGCGCAGTTGCTCGGGTTCACGACGCACGATCTGCGGATCGCCCACCTGAACCTGTACGGGACGAACCCGGTGCTCCTCGTGGAAGATCCGTCGCCGCACTGGCAGGAGGTCCTGAACGGGCAACGCGAGATGGCCTGTGCCGTGACCCCCGGGGGGGGCTCCTGGTGGCATCCGACGAGTCGTTCCCGCAGATGTTCTCCAAGGGAGGGCAGCCGGCGAACCTGTGGCGCTGGGCGCTGTTCTCGGAGGAAACGCGAACGGTCCTTGTGAACTGGGACAAGCGCTGGGCGCCGGATTTGCTCGCTGAGTTGAGGCTGGCTCGCTACCGGTATCCGGCCGACGACACGGTGCGGGCTCTGTATGCGGACGCCGTCCGTGACCCGGCTCTGCAGCAGATTGTCGCCGAGCCAAGCCGGGGTCTGAACGGCCAGGCGCACCCTCTGCGCCATCCGATGCACGGTGAGGGAACGGCGCGGTTCATGGCTGCCCGTGCTGTCGGGGTGAGCGTCCTGACCATCCTCTTTGAGTCCGCTGCCCAGTAGCACCACCAACGCCAGGAGGGAGGATCTCGATGCGGCTCTTGGTCCCGGACGATCCGGTGTTCCTCGGTATGTTCATCGGGATCGAGCAGCCTTTGTTGTACGACCTGTATCACTTCTACCGAAACGATCTGAGTGATGGACAGGACCTGATGATCCGCACTGCGTATTGCAAATGGGGCGAAATTCAGCAGAGTTTTCCGCCTCTGCTCCAGTGGCAGGACCTGGTCCCGGCGGCCCGAGGGCAGGGGGGCCGGAAAGGCTATGCCCTGCACGACTCGCGAGGCCGACAGCTGACGTGCCTGTACTCCGTGGACGTCCCGGCGGAGTATCTGCACACCCTGCGGGCCTGTCACACCATGCTCGCTCGAGCGGAACGGGAAACTGGCCGGCTCACCGATGCGCTCGACGAGCTGGCGGAGGAGACGAGCATGCGGTGTCTCGTCGGTGACTTCGGACGCGTACTGGATGTGATGGAGCTCAAGACACCGCCCGGCCTCCTCAGGGCCATTGGGCGTGGAGCGCCGTCCGGGCCGGTACCGGCCATCACGCTGGATGCGGCGCAAGAAGCCGAGTATCAGGACTTCTGTGGACGCGTCGTGTACGCCTTGAGCGCCGGTGACAGGTTCACCTACACCTCCCACCGCGCGATGTACTTCTGAAGCAGGTGCCCGGAGGGCCCGCACCGGTGGCGGGCCCTCCCGCCCGCGCGTCACCCCGAGACGCGCCGAGGCGTGAGACAAGTGCCGACCTCCGTACGTGCCTCACGAATATCCGAGAGTTCGTCAGGCACGTACGGCAACCGCCCTCATGGGACGTTGTCGACGGCGAGGAACCTTGCTTCAACCAGCCGCAACGAGGTCCGTCAGGTACGCAGAAGTCATGGCAGGGCCGGCGCGAGGCCGCTTGAACCGTCCGGGTGCAGTATGGGGTGGCGGTCCAAAAGTCCGTGAGGCACGGAGAACGCCTCAACCATCTCCAGCGCATGAGGTGCGAGGTCGGCGACGACACTCTCGACGACGTCCGGCAGATCCAAGACCTGATCGGTAGTCAGACGCCCTTGCGCCAGGAGGTCGCCGCTGTGGGCGGCCACT
The DNA here is from genome assembly GCF_029760955.1 of Streptomyces cathayae. Taxonomy (GTDB): domain Bacteria; phylum Actinomycetota; class Actinomycetes; order Streptomycetales; family Streptomycetaceae; genus Streptomyces; species Streptomyces cathayae. The sequence goes on along the minus strand of NZ_CP121683.1, from coordinate 121,095 downwards.
TCGCGAAGGGCGAAGAGGCCGTGCAGGTCCACGAGCAGCGACCGGGCGTGTGCCGATGCGGTTTGGGCGGACGCACTCAGCAGAGCCTCGGCGGCCAGGCGATGGGCATGCGCGTCGACGAGTTTCAGGGCCGGGGTGACCGTTGTGTTCCATCGTTCCAGGGGTGAGCGAGCCCCCTTGGTGCGCAGCCGCGTACGCGCCCGCTCGTGCCATATTCGCTCTACGTCCGCCAGGAGGTCCTGCAAGTGCTGCGGATCGCGCAGCGAGCGATCCTCGGGCAGTGCCTCACTGGCCGGCTTCGGGGTGAGGCCCCCCAGAAGCATCTCCCCGGCCGCCTTGGTCCAGATGACAAGATTGTCTCCCTCGGCGGTGATCGTGCCCTCGTTGGCGGCTAGCTGGAACGTTATGCCGTTGGCCAGAGCGAGCCCTTGCGCACCGCACCTCTCGCGGCACTCCGTCATGACGGCCCGGGCCCGCCATGTGATCCACCCCTTGGCGACGGCTATCAGCCGTTCGCAGTCCTCACGGTCGGCCTCCGTGGACTGGCTCCACTGCCGGACAACGGACCGGTGCAGCAACGTGGCTGCGTAAGTCGAGGCAAGGGCGTCCAGGAGCGGTGTGTGGTGGCTCCGATGTGACATCAGGGGCACCCGCTGCCCCTTGGTCATTCCTGCTGTCTGCCGGGTGTGGGCGTGCCGCACGGCGATGCCCAAGGCGTGCCGTGTCACTCCCAGGCTGTATGCGCTCATGCAGAGTTTGCCCATGGTCACGCGACCGATGGAATGGAGGAACCGTTTGCGGCTGTTGCCCAGGGAGCTGACGAACTGGCCGTCCGGGCGGAGTCGTCCATGCTCCCCCTGCAGCATGGCGGTGAACGGCAGGGGGACGCTGCGGAACGCTGTGGTGCAGTGATCCACGGGAGCGCTTCCGGTCTGGGGCAGGTCCCAGACCTCAACACCCGGCAGATGCTGCCCGTTCCTGTCGCTGAGAGGGGTCAGGAACAGGAACACGCCCTTGTCGTCCCCGTCAACGATCAGCCGGGCCGCGACGAGTGCGTCCTTCGCGCCGCCTACGGAACTGGTGTTGGGCATGAACTTTCGGGCGCCGTCAGACGGGGTGTCGAGCACGAAGCCGCCTGACGCCCGATCGAACGTGGCGGTGGTTTCCAGCTGGGAAGCGTCATTGCCGTGTGCTTGCTCGGTGCACAGGAAGGTCCCCAGACGCTCCATCTGGAGGTAGGGCGTCAGGTTCCGGTCCTCATGGTCGTGATCCAGGAGGCTGCCGAGGAACAGATTGAAGTGGATGCTCGCGATCGTTGCCATGCCGGCATCGGCAACCCCTGCCCATTCGTGCAACGCGGTCAGGGAAGCGGCGTCGGCAACCAGAGCCCGAGCATCGGAAACAGCCTCATTGACCAAGTGGAGTCGCTGATAGGACAGCTCGGTGCGCTCCCGGTGCGTGAGTCCTTCCTGGAAGGCGAAGGGAGCAGAGCTGAACAGCTCGCGCCACGGCCCGTGGAACTGCTCAGCCTGCGTGCCGAAGAGGGCAACCTGAAGCGCAGGCAGGGGGCTTGTCTTGCTGGAGAGGGGGAATCGATCACTCCGGAAACGTAGCCCAGATGCACAGGCGCCACAGCATGGTGATCAACACGATTGACACAGGCCGAACGGTGGTAGTTGCCCATTGGAGTCGAAGTGGCCTGCGAGCCGGTCCAGGAAGCGGCACATCACCTCGGCGGTGAAGCCCTCGGTGGCCGTGACGGTTTGAGTCGGCCCCACTCGGACGGTCTGAAGTGGCCCCACCCAGAGATCGATTGGGGCGGTGTGACGGTTTCAAGTGGCCCCGGCTGTCGGTGCGAGCTGGCCCCACCGGCGTCGTCTGGTGGCATGATCGCGGCATGACTGCAGTGCTGCCGCGGACGATCCGAGCCGTGGACACCGACCAGTTCCTCCTGCTGAAGCAGGAAGCGGCGCGGTTGGGCTTCAGTCAGCGGCTCCCGGCCGATTGGCTGCGGGAGCACTGCGCCTGCCGAAAAGCTCATCCGCGCAGGTCATGCGGCATGTCGGTACTCGTGGAGGATGCCGCCGAGTCGTTGGCGTCGTCGTATGTCGAGGCGGGTGATCTGCTTCGGATCGCTGATCGGCATCGGCAAGGGGCGTAGCGGGCGGGCGTTGGCGATGCCTTGATGGGGCCGGTGGGAGTTGTAGAAGTTTTCGAACTCGCGTAGCGCGTGGAGCAGGTGTCGCTGGTTCCAGATCAGGGTGCGGTCCAGCAGCTCGCGCCGACAGGTCTGCACCCACCGCTCCATGATTGAGTTCATGCGCGGCATCCGTACTCCGCTGAGCACCACCTCGATACCCGCGTCCTTGAGTACCTCGTCGAACAACCGCGGGAACTTCCCGTCCCGGTCCCGGATCAGGAACCTGGCCCGGCAGCCGGCGTCTTCGAGGTCCATGACGAGGTTCTTCGCGACGTGCGTCACCCAGGATGCGGTGGGGTGCGCGGTGGCGCCGAGGACCCGGATCCGGCGGTTCGCGTGCTCGATCGCGGCGAACACGTACAAGCGGGCCCCGGACAAGGTGACGGTCTCGAAGAAGTCGCACGCCAGGAGCGCGTCGGCCTGGGAACGCAGGAAGCCCGCCCAGGTGCTCGAGGCCCGCTCGGGCGCCGGGTCGATGCCGGCCTCCTTCAAGATTTCCCAGACGGTGGAGGCGGCCACCGTAACGCCCAGAACGAGGAGTTCGCCATGGATGCGGCGGTATCCCCAGTTGGAGTTCTCGCGGGCGAGCCGCAGCACCAGCAGCCGGATGGAGCGCACGGTCCGCGGCCTTCCCGGGCGCTTGGGCCGGGAGCGCGCAGCGTGGCGGCGTGCGACCAGATCGCGGTGCCAGCGCAGCACGGTGTCCGGACGCACCACCAGCCGTATCCTGCGCAGCACCTGCGAGGGCAGGCGGTGCAGCAACGCCGCCAGGAACGCGCGATCGTTCGGGGAGAACCGAACCTTTTCGCCACCGAGTTGGCGCTCCAGCACCGTGATCTGATGCCGGAGGGCGAGGATCTCCGTTTCCATGTCCCGGTCGCTCATGGGCAGCAGGCGCAGCACGGCGAACGCGTTCGTCACGGTCAGGTAAGCCAGTCGTAGCAGCACGAGCAGCCATCATGCCGGGGTGATCGCCAGTCCCGCGAGAGCACCGATTCCAGCGTCCGTGCTCGAGAACCCGCGCATCCCGCACACCGGCTCCTACCTCGGCGGATGAGGTTTTCGGCAAGGGCAACGTACCGTGTGAGAGCCTCAACGATGGGCGACGTATGAGTGGCAGTAGCTGGCGACAGATCCTGTCAAAGGTCGCTACGCCCATTCCACGCCCAACTTCCGCAGCGCGGCCAGCTGCTCCGCGCTGAGCTTGTCCCGCCTGGTTTTGGTGTTGGAGATCCATACGCCCAGCTTGACGATCACCGGCTCGGTCTCGCCGTCGACCGCGAGCTCCTCAGCGTGGCCGCGTGGTGTCGCGACCAGCTAGAGATGATGTGATCTTGGTGTTCGGCTGGCCTTTCTGACCTGGAGCACCTCAACTGCGTTCGGACAACATCTGAGAGCTGCTTACCTGCAGGTTCTCTGATCCGTAGGCCTCTGAACTGGCTCGCCGCAACTTGCCCTGGACTCACATCAAGTGACCTTGGACGCGTATAGAGCAGGGACCTGAGGGAGTGCGGATGCCTGCTGCGATCTCCCGTCGATCTTTTCAAGCTCGCCAGGTCCCGGGCGGGCTTGTGAACGCCATGTTCAGCGCTATGGTCTCTCGGCGCCGGGGGGTGGGCACGGCGAAGGGGCGAGGGCGATGATTTGCCCGGTGGCTGCGGTATGGCGGCCTCGAGTGGGAGGTTGCGTTCCGTGTCTGACTTGCCTGCCCCGAGTTCGACGGGTGTTCGTATCGCCGGTGACCGGTACCAGTGGCTGGTCGCGTGGCAGGGCTGCGTCACAGCGGTACGGGACGCGGCGATGCGCGTGCCGAACCCGGTGGTGGCGGTGGGCGTCGAGATGGATGGTGTGGGGAACGTGGATGACGTTGTCCTGTACCGTACGGAGCCACCGCATACCTATATGCAGGTCAAATACGCCGCGGACAGTTCCTCACCTGTCAACGAGGAGTACTTGCTCAAGCCGAGCGACCAGGGCGGTCCGTCGATCCTGCGCAAGGTGGCACAGGCTTGGCAGCAACTCGCCGGGGACGGCTTGCCGGTTGATCTTGCGTTGTTGAGTAACCGGTCCCCGGACGCCGGGGATCCGCTGATCTCGCTGCGGGATTCCCGCACCCAGTTGCTCGTGCCGAAGGCGGCGCAGCAGGGACCGCGTTCGAAGAAGGGGCAAGCGCGCAGTCGTTGGGCCGCCGGCATCGGGTTGAGCGAGGACAGGCTGCTGGATCTTCTGAAGGTGCTGCGCTTCGACCTGGCACGGGACGTGCTGCACCTGCATGAGCACCTGCAGATGCTGATGTTTGCTGCGGGGCTACGGTTCGACGAGGGGGCTATGCACGCCGGAGCGGACTGGGTGGCGCGCCAAGTCGCCGATGGGCAGCGCAGGCTGTCTCTGGCGGATGTCAGGGAGGCGATCCAGTCTCTGCGTCTGGAGGCCGGCTCGTCACGGGCGGTGCTTTCCGTCGCCACGCTGAAACCGGACCCGATGGCGGAGGACGCCGACTACGCGGTGGACTGGGCGGACCACTTCGAGGGCGCCTCGCCCTACGTGAAGCGGCGTCCGCTTGCCCCGGCGACCTGGGCGCAGTTGCAGGCGGACATCGAAGCGGCACCGTTTCGGATGCCGCCGGGCACGACCTCCATCGCCGTCACCGGCAGCCTGCGTCTCGCACCCGCGTTTGTGGTCGGCGCGGCTTTCCGCATGGTGACCGGAGTCGATTTGGCCGTGGCCCAGCGCGGACAGGTCTGGTCGTCCGCTGCCGAGTACGACGCTGTGCTGGCCCCGGATGTTGATGAGCACGCTCTCGGTCTCGGACCGGACCTCGCCGTGGCCATAGGCGTCGCTGTCGACCCCACCGAGGACGTGCTGGACTTTCTGCGGGAGCAGCAGATACCCGTCTCCCGTCTGCTGGTGCTGCGCCCACCCGGCGGCGCGAAGGACAACGCGATCCCGGATGCGGCCACGGCCAGCGCACTGGCCGTCGGAATCCGGGGCCTGCTGCGTCGTGCCTGCCGCACACATCCAGCGATCCACCTGTTCCAGGCCGGCCCGATGGGCCTGGCTCTGCTGCTGGGCAATCGGTGGAACCGCTTGCGACCCACCACTGTGTATGAGGACGTCAACGGACAGCAGGTGTATGAGAAGGCGTTCGTCGTCGACGCGTAAACCCTGCCCGCTCACGCCTCGGTGTCCAACACCCGCAGCCGGGCCTCGGCGTCGGCGACGACCAGCCCCGATTCCTCGGTCAACTGTCCATCCGCGTCCGTGATCGGGCAACTCATGACCATGACGGCGAGGCCGGCGAGATCCACCATCGTGGCTACCTCGGCGCGCTGACGGGAGTCGTACCGGGTGAAGTCGTCGCACGCTTCGGTCAGCGCGGTGAATGACGGCAGCCGTCTTACCAGGATGAACCGAAGGTCCCGCAGGACGCGACGTATGTCCTTGCTGCGCGCGTACAGTGCGGACGCCGCATCCTCCGCCGCGCTCATCTCCGTCTCGGCCCGCTCCAGGTCCTGCGCCATCTCCCGCTGGCCGCGTCTGGCTGCGCGGCCCTGCCACTCCACGATGGCAGCCAGCGAGAGAACGGCTGGAGCCGCGACGATCACGGACAGCACCGTTGTCCCGGCCGCCACCCCGCCACCGCCTGCGGCAAGAGACCCGCCTCCCAGCCATGCGAGCGTGGCACTGGTGGCGGCCGCCCCGGACAACCCCGATATCGCCGTGCCGGTCGAGGCGGAGGCGAAGGCGCCCACCGCGAGGTAGGTGCCTGCCCAGGCGCCGTAACCTGCGAGCGCGCCGCCGGCCAGCGCGCCGACAGCGGCCGTCACAGCGCGTTCGCGCAATCGCCGGAGCACAATGTCCACGTCGCCGCCGACGGTTGGCATCTCGATCGCGGCCAGATCGACCAGATCGGCGTGCTTGAGCCGCCGAAAAACGTCATAGAAGGGGACGAGGGCCTCGTCGTAGAGCGTCTGCCGTGCCTTGTGCTGGGCGGCGTTCTCCGCGGCTGCCCGCTGGTTGAGCTCCTCGTGGCACTCAAGTAGACGCTCGTACCTCCGTCGGTTCGCCTTCGCGAGCCTGACGGCGTCGACTATGGCGACGGCCATGCTGCCCCCTCAACACTCAGCTCGATGATCTTAGCGCCGCATCAGGCAACCTTCGCCCCGTTGCGACGTGCCGTGGCTGAACGCATGCCGTGCGGGAGGTTGATGACGACGAGGCCGCCTCAACTGCCCGAAACATCCCATGTCCCCCCAGCTCGTCGGCCGGGGTGCGCTCTTACGGGAGCGCACCCTCGTGCGATCCCGCTTCGCGGGGCGAGCGTTCCATGCCTGACGGGGCAGCCTCCTGATTGCTCGATGCGTTGCCCCTCGGCAGCCGGATCGGCGGCACGGTACGGGACACCCCACGCCATGAAGATCAACGCGACCTGGTCCCAGGGGCGTTGTCAGCGGGTGCCCGTACCGTGGGAACGAGCAGCCATCGAACGTCCGTTTTCGGCCGCGCCTCGCAGGAGCCGCGGCCGGGGCGTGCCCGGGCTGAACGGCGAGCCCGAGGAGGCACACCGCATGGGGATCGACGAGGCATTCGACGCGCTGCAGAAGTCCGTCGACGAGGACATCAAGAAAACGCGGCTGGCCCGCGGGCGCCGGGACCTGTTCAAGGAGGCGCTGCTGAAAGAGCCCGACGTCCTCGAGACGTTCGGATCGGGCTCCTTGAGCCGCAGCACGCAGCTCAAGCCCATCCACGACGTTGACATCGTCGTCGTCTACGACCCGGACGAACACCCCGAGTGGGGGAGCAGCGGGCCGAGCGCGGAGGAGGCCCTCGAGCACATCCGCTCCCAGGTCAACCGGCTGCTGAGCCAGAGCAAAGGCACTCACGCCACCGTGGTTCGGCACACCCTGCTGCGCAACCACGCCGTCAAGTGCTTCCTCGACGACCCCGACGACCCGGAGGCCTTCACCGTCGACGTCATGGCCGCGCTGCGCCAGCCTGACAACTCGCTGCTCATCCCCGAGCAGCTCAGCGCCCGATGGGTGCCAGCCAACCCCGAATACCTGATCAACATGGTGGCCGAACACCAGCGGGACTGGTCGTACTTCCGGCCGCTGGTCAGGCTGCTCAAGCAGTGGCGACTCGACGTGCAGGTCGAAGGGCGCATCAAGTCCCTCGTCATGGAGGTCCTTGCCCTGCAGTGCCTGCCCGCGTCCGGCAACCGTTGCCAGGGGTTGAAGACGTTCTTCACCGCCGCCGCGACCCGGGTCAACGAAGGCGTGTGGGACCCGGCCGGTCTGTGCGGCGAGATCCAGCCCGACCTGGATCGCGAAGGTCTGTCGGCTGCGTTCGCCGAAGCCGCGGACCTGGCAGACCAGGCCTGCACGGCGGCGGCCGAAGGCGACACAGACGAGGCGCTGCGGTTGTGGCAGGAGATCTTCGGTGAGGACTTCCCGGCTCCCGCCGCTGCCCCCAAGAGCACCGCGTTGATAGGCGCGCCCGCGCTCATCAGCCCCCGCCCCATCAAGGACGCACCCCAGGGATGACGACCGCACCTGTCTGTGGCGCCCGCACTCCCATCGCCTGGTGGGAGTGCGAACCACGCCGACTGCGACGAGACCGGGAGGAGATCCCTGCCCACTTCCCGGACCTCGTCTTCAGTGACGAGGGAGCGGGAAGCTGGGAGGGCACGCTGCCGCGCTGGCCGTTCGGTCGGCCCGAGCCCACCCACCTCACCGACTGGATAGGCGAGAGCGGCCTCCGACTGCGCCTGGCATACAGCCAGGCTTACCCCATGGTGGCCCCGCGCATCATCCCGCTGGACCCGCTGCCCGCCCCGTTCGAGTGGACCCAGCACATCTGGCACGTCAACGGAGACGCCAGCCTGTGCCTCCTGCAGGACGACGTATGGACGGGCCGTGAGACCGTTGTCGACCTGCTACTGAAGGCCGCCGGCTGGCGGATCGAGTACGCGCTGATGAAATACCAGGCGATCGAGGAGATGACCGGCAGCGGCATCGTCACCGACCACCGGCTCGACCACTTCCTGGCCCAGCCCCCGCCACCCGGGGACGGCGGGCAGGACGGTCCCGCGTGCTGATCCTCATTCCACAGGACGCCGCGACCGTACTCCGCGCCTCGGGCGCATGGGGCCGGCTGTCGTTGCGTATCAGCCAGCCGGACGACCTCGCTGTGGTAGGCGGAATCTCCGAGGGCGGCGGCTCCATCATCTCGGTCGACCCGCCGCCGCCCGCCCCCCGCCTGCTCGCCAGCTGCGACTCCCGCCCTACCGGCTACTGGTACCGGGCCAAGAACGAACTGCACGCGCTCTGGCACCTCCTGCGAGTACGGCGTGACACGGCCATGAAACTTGACGTGTTCAAGGACGCCGTCCCCAACGGTTTCAAGACGCCGGGCGACGGCGGCTATGTCGCCCTCACCCACGCCCCCGGCGTGAAGGACGCTTATCCCGAAAGCCGTCTGCCCGACCTCGTCGCCTGGCACGTCACCCGCGCGGGCTTCCAGCCCCTCGAGATGTCGGCCGAGCCCGAAACCACCGGGATTCGGCAACTCGACCATCACTGGCCCGTACAGGAACTGCAGAATGCCCACATCATGCTGGTCGGGGCGGGGAGTATCGGCTCGGCCACCGCGCATGCGCTGGCCGGCTACGGCATCGGGCACCTCACCCTCGTCGATCCTGACCGCCTCCAATGGCACAACCTCGTCCGGCACACCAGTTCCCGCAGGCACATCGGCCGCACCAAAGTCACCGCACTGGCTGAGGAACTCACCCAGCTGCGCCCCGACACCGCCGTCACCCCCTCGCCCTGGACGTCATCGAGCACGCCGACCAGATCCGCGCCCTCCTCATGGACACCCACCTCGTCGTGTGTACGGCTGACGGGGTGGCCGCACGCCGCGTCACCGGCCACCTGGCCCGCCGCGCGGACCGCACCGCCATCCTTGCCTGCGTTCTGCAGTACGGAGCCCTCGGCGAAATCATCCGGCTGCACCCATGGCGCCGCACGGCTGCCTGACCTGCCGCCGCCACAGCCTCACCGAAGCCGGCAGCCTCGACCCCGAACCCGCCCTGGACGCCGGATACGGCACCGGAACCCGACACCGACCGATGACCGCCGTCGGCCCGGACCTCCACCTCGTCGCCCACCTCGCGGCGAAGACCGCCGCCGCCACCCTCCTCGAACACGCCGGACACCCCGATCAGCGCCTCCCCGGAGAACACGCCCTGATCGGACTGCGCCGCCAACCTGGCTGGGCCGCGCCCTTCGACCTCGGCCGCACCGCCGAACTTCGCTGGCTTCCCGCCACCCCGCCGCGGCCCGGCTGCCCCACCTGCGAAGCGCCATGACCCCGCAGCCCGTGACCGTCGTACACCTCACTGCTCCGGCCGCCCTCGCGATCACCACCGAACTGCACACGGTCGACCACACCACCGAGACCGGGGGAATCCTGCTCGGACACCACACCAGATACACCGTCACGATCTGCCACGCCGGGGCCCCCGGACCTGCCGCCGTCCGCACCCCTACGTACTTCCTGCGCGACCTCGGGCACGCTCAGATACTCGCCGACGAGGCATTCACGGCCGACCGCAGCGTCTGGGTCGGTGAATGGCATACCCATCCCGCGGGCCTCCCGGCCCCAGTGCACGCGACACGGCCACCTACCGTCAGCTCGCGGAAGATCCTGAGCTCGGCTTCCACAGTGTCGTCGCGCTGATCTTCGCCTGCCGGGAGGGCGCTGGACGGGAACCGCCTGGACCTGCCACAGCCGGCGCGTCACCCCTGTAGAGCTCACCATCAGCCCCGTGGGCAGACCGATATGAGCCGCTGCCACAGGTTCTTTGTGTCCCTGGCCTCTGTGCCCGGCGGCGCCGACAGCCATCGCACAGCCAACCCAACCCACTACCGCCGCTCGTGGTGCTCCACCCTGCCAGCACGCACCCGAAGCCGGATTGGGAACTCACCGCGAGCAACCCCCGTCCCTCGCCTGGCCGCTCAAATATCGGTTGCCCGGGCGTTGCCGGAAGCAGACCCTATGCCCAGTCGTCCTCCAGGTCGCCGCGGCCGACGACCATGTCGTCGAGACCTTCCTGGGTGATCGCTTCGGTGCCGTCCTCGATGGACTGCTGAGCGGTCTGGCACAGGAGCTGATCCAGGGTGTCCATGTAGCCGCCGGTCCGCGCGTGGAGCTCCGTGTCGAAGTCGAGGAGCTTTCCTGCACCAGGGACATGGTTGTACAGACGGAGGTTCTTGTCGTAGTCCATCAGGACGGTGCGCCAGGCGTCCTGCTGTCCCTCGTGGAAGGGGATGCGGCGGATCCGCATCACGGGCAGCGTGGTGCGGAACTGCTCGGACTGGTCGGGGCGTTCGCCGTGACGGCGATGGCGGAGAGCTTCCTCGACGATGTCGACGGCACCGTTTCCGCAGTAGATGACGGAGGCGCGCAGACGGGCCTGCAGGCTGTCGAAGTAGGCGAAGGCCTTCGTCAGGTCGTTGCTGTGGATGCGGTCGATCCCGTCGATGCAGATCAGGGAGGTGCCGCTCTCCCGCATCGTGTGGATGACCGGTTCGGTCATGTCGGTGCTGCGGTAGGTCCGCTTGTCGAGGTTGAGGGTGTGGTCCATGCCGAAGAAGTCGGCGAAGGGCAGGGACCAGTCCAGGTTGCATTCGTGGCGCGGCGGGACGTTGATGTAGACGACGGGGGTCCATTCCCTGTCCGGCCGGCGTTCGTTCTCCAGCAGTCCCTGATAGGCGCGGGCGATCTGCGCCAGCAGGGTGGACTTGCCGGCACACCCGTCGATGACCATGCTCATGCGCTTTCCGACTCGCCTGAACCGGTTGGTGCGCAGAGTACGACGGGCGTCCAGCAGACCCCGGGTCACGTCGGGGGTGCTCACGCAGGGCAGGTTTCCGTGGTACATCATCCGCACGTCGGTGTCGGGGAGTTTCGTGCCCGAGGGGGCACAGTCGGCCAGGTCCGGGGGCTTGGGTTCGTGGTGCACGAAGTCCATCAGACCCTCGCGCGTCGAGAGCAGGTCGGGATCCAGCAGTCGGTACAAGGGGGCCGGGGCCACATCTAGGGTGACTGGGCTCTGCGAGGTGTGCGTGGTGGGCATCAGGTCTCCTGCGGGATGGGGGAGGCCGACGACGGGTCTTCTCCGGCGCGGGAGGGCGGCTCGGCGGCGAGATTGCGGAAGATGTCTCCGGCCGCTCCGTCCAGACGGGGCGTCTTCGCGGGGCCGGGGCGGCGACGGCGCGGAGGTCCGTCTGCGGCAGGGGGCAGTGCGTCGTCGGGATCGACCGGGTCGGGCTCGACGGGTGCCGGCACGGTCCGCTGGCCGGGGAAGAGGTCCCTGGCGGGGACGTTCAGCGACGGCGCGGCGGGCACGCGTGCGGGGTCGGCCGGGGCGATGCCCGCGTAGGGGTTGAAGGGCGTCTCGGCGATGTCCACCGGCTGAGGGACGAACGCGGCCACCGGCACGGCGTCACGGACGGCCGGAGTGTCTTTGGGCGAGGGACCCTTGCGTGCGCGGTCCAGCAGTTCGTCCACGGCGCGGGTGATCTCCTCCTCGCCACCTTCCCGGCCGCAACGGTCCGCGACGATGTCGGCGGCCCGTTCCCACAGGTACTGGGTCCAGGCATCGTTGATCAAATGCTGGTACTTGAAGTCGAACGGCACCCACGGGCTGCGGGCCGGGTCCTTCTCGGCCGTGTGGTCGTACAGCCATACCCGGCCCGGTGTGTAGGGGTTGTAGTAGACCGACCAATGGCGGCCCTGTCCCTTGATGCCGGTGTGGCGGTTCTTGAACTCGCTGATGCGGTGGCTGATATACGTGCGGTTGTCGATCCGGATGCCCTCGCGGGTGACGATCCGCTTCACGTTGAGCAGCAGTTTGCGGTTCTCGTCGGGGGTGGCGGGCCGGGGCACGGCGCCTTCCGTGGCGACGGCGGCGGCGTACATCTGGTTCGGTGTGAGGACGAGGCCGGGCAGGAAGGGGGAGCGCAGCCCTTCGTGTGGATGCTGCTGCCAGTGGGTGGCCACCCACTCGTGCCACATCTCCTGCACTCGGTTGATCGGCCACAACCGCTCCTGCCCGACCCTCTTCCCGCGCGTGGCCAGGCTGTCGCCGGTGTAGCCGGCGACGAACTGGGAGAATCCGTTCTTGATCGAGTGGTTGGTGCGCTCGATGATCGCTTTGTCTTCGGCGGTGCGTTCCCGGGCGGGCTCCACGCCGATGTTCAGCATGCTGCACGCGTCCTTGAAATGCTGGGCCTTGAAGATCCTGGCGTTGTCGACGACCACCGTCTTGGGGCGCACCACCGGCCGGGCGGCCGCACCTGCCATGCGGGGATCGCCGGCGGCCATCTGCTCGTAGGGCAGGTCGGAGTTCTCGGCCAGGGCCTGAGGCGACCAGCCGGGACGTGCCGGCAGGGGGGCCAGCGCCTGTGCGAGCAGCAGGGCCGCGTCCAGGGACCTGGTGCCGCGCCCCCCGCGGCGTCGGCTTCCGGGCCCCTTCTTGCGGCCGGGCCGTTTGGGCACGACGATCCCGGCCGGGATGGTGCGGCTGAGGGTGTCGATGGCGTAGGTCAGCTCCAGCGAGACCGGCCGGCCGTCGTCCCCGCGGGCCACCACGTCCAGTCCGGTGGAGTCGATCTGGACGCGTTCCCCCAGCAGCGACACCATGACCGGCTGGTAGGGCGGCTCGGGCCCCTGCTTGTCCCTGCCTGCGGGCGCTGCGGAGGCGTGGGAGATCCCCAGGCGTTTGAGCAGGTCGTAGAAGGTGGACCGGGCGGGCATCAACTCCTTGTACTCGTTCGGGTATGCGTGGCGCAGCGCGGTACGTACCTGGGTGCGCAGGCGTGAGAGCGTGCCCACCGACAAGCCGTCCTGGGCCTTGTCCTGCTGGCGGATCACCTCCACCACCCGCTCGTCGACGCGACCGTAGGGGGCGGTGGTGCGCAGCCACCGCTCATCGACCAGGCCGAGCAGCCCCTGCTTCTCGTAGGCCAGGCATTTACGCTGCACCGTGGCGACCGAACCGCGCAGGCCGACAGCTTTCAGCTCGGTGGCCTTCAGGGCATAGCGCTCGGTCCGGGTGGTCGTTGCCGGGTCATAGCCCGGGCGGGGGACGAACGCACCCTGCGAGCCGACCGGGCGACCGGTCAGTACTTCGCGGACGTGTTCCTCCCAGTCCCGCATCTGCTTCAGATGATGTTCGGCAAGCCGGTTCAGCACCGCCCAGTCCGGCTCCGCCTCAGGCTCCTGCGGCGTCCCGTCACCCTCTAGCACCGCGAAGTCCGCGGCACAGACAAGGACCGAGACCACGACCAGCGCGTCCTGCCCGCCCTCCTCCAGGGCGACCAGGTGCACCAGGGTGCCCTGCACAGCACCGATCAGATACCGCCCGGCCTTCCACCGCACGGTCATCCCCGGCCGCAGACCGTCCGCCCCTCCGGCAGGCGCAGAACGCAGGGGATCCGCCACCGGCGCGGCCGGGACACTCACCGCGCCTCCTGGACGGCCCACACCATGCTGTCCGGAGTCAAAGGCCGCTCCCAGTCGCAGGTCAGCGCCCCCGTCCACAGAAGATGCCAGCAACGGGCCCTGCCCTGGCCCGGGGGCAGACCCGCGGCATCGGCCCCCTCACCTGCGGACCGCGGCCGCGCGAACACCTCCAGCAAGGCACCCTTCGCCGCCTCATCGGGATACTCGTCGTGGCGGAACTGGGAGACGATGTACACGTTGCGGCGCAGCTGACCTGCCGGCGCGTACGCAGCCCGCACCTCCCAGCCCGCGTCGTCGGCCGCGGCCCGCGCCACTGCCCACTCCTGCTCATCCGGCTCCCGCCAGGCGGGGGAGTAGAAGTAGAACACACGCTGCCCGCCCACCGTACGGGCCAAAAAAGCCGGTTCCACCACGACCTTGCCCTCACCCACCCCGTACTCCAACTGCAGTGACGCAGCGCCCAGATAGGCAATGTCCGGGTCGCGGTCGAGGAACATCGCCGCGAACGCGTGCTCCTTCGACCGGCACAGGATGTCCTTCTTCGTGGTTGACGACCACCATCGCGACACCTTGGACTTGCGGCCCTTGTAAGGACGTTGCTCGTTCAACACCGGCCATTCCTCCACCGGTGTCCCCCGCAGCACGGCAGCCGACACCAGCCGCTCACGACCCAGGTCGTCGCGGTGACGGACCCGCACCTCCATCGGCTGCCCTCCACCCGTACCGTGCCCAGGGCGCCCCGGACACAGGACGCAGCATCCCCGTCCGCCGCGCCACCCGGTAGGAGGAGCCGTCTGGCTCACCCGAACGAGTGGGTCCGGATTGCGATCTCGCCAGAACGCCTGCTACCGCCCTCGTAGCCGGCCGACAGGCGGCGCCGGCTGATCCCCGGCCGCCGCAGAATGACACACAACGCACCGCCGCCGAGCGGGGTCAGAGGAACAGCCGGTCCATCGAGTCGGGCAGCCGCACCCAGGGAAGGCACGTCGAATCCTCCAGCGACGTCAGGGGGAGGGGAGCGCGTGCCTGGTGGCCTTGCTCATCTCGTCCCTGATCCACTTACTCAGTGGCTGACCGCTGCGCACCACCGTGAGGTAGTCGTGCGCAAGAGGACGGTGCTGACCGTGCCAGATGGCCAACGGCCCGGCCAACCTGTAGCCGTACCGCCGGCTGACCCGCGGTAGCCACTCCCGGTGCTCGGCTTTGCTCAGCGCACCGCTCAGGCGCCGTACTTCCAGCCAGGCCAGATCCCAAGTCAGCAGGGCCAGCCAGCCGAACTGGGCCAGCGGCCGCACCCGCTGCTCACCTAACTCCACAGCCAACTGGTTCCACTGCCTCACTTTCTCGGGCCTGTACGGACAGCCGGAGTGCGCCAGGATGGAATACGCGTCCGCCTGCACCCACCGTGCGGCGACGGGGCCCAGGCGTTTCACGACCCGGTTCAGACGCTGCTGAGCCTGCACGACCTCACGCAGAGGACGGAGATCGATATAGGGACGCCGGATGCTGCGCGAGTTGTCCGTCCACCGCTGATGACGCAGACACACATGCCACGGGTCGGGCAGGATCAACCACGCCGGAGAGCGGGTCCCACGCTGCGCCGCACACAGGGAGCAAGCCTGGACGACGTAGCCGGCCCGCGCGTCCCACGGCCATTCCCAGTCCTCCACCGCACCGGCGGGCATAAGAAACTCATCGCTCAGACTCACCAGGCGCTTTTGCATCTCTGCCACGGTCCGCCCGGCCAGATGGGACTGCTGCACGGACAGGTGACACCTGACCTGGCTTGCTGAGAGGCGGCCTGGAAGGATGTTGCAGTGCCCAAGCCGTATCCGAAGGAGTTCCGCGAGGACGTCGTGCGGGTCGCGCGCAACCGCGAGCCCGGCGTCACGCTGGAACAGATCGCCGCCGACTTCGGCGTCCACCCGATCACGCTGTCGAAGTGGCTGCGCCGCGCCGACGCCGAGGAGGGCGCCGGGCCCGCACCAGTGTCGGGTGAGTCGGCCGAGCTGCGCGAGGCCCGCAAGCGCATCCGGCTCCTGGAGCAGGAGAACGAGGTGCTGCGCAGGGCTGCGGCGTATTTGTCGCAGGCAAACCTGCCGTCAAAATGATGTACCCGCTCGTCCGCGAGCTGGCCGCCGCCGATGCCCCTTGCCGGGTGCCGGTGGCGGTGACGTGCCGGGTACTCAATCTGACCCGCCAGCCCTACTACCGGTGGCTGGCCTGCCCGGTCACCGATGCCGAGCTGGCCGAGGCATACCGGGCCAACGCCCTGTTGAACGCGCACCGCGACGACCCGGAGTTCGGCCACCGCTTCCTCCTCGACGAGGCCCGCGCAGCCGGTGAGCCGATGGCCGAGCGGACCGCCTGGCGGATCTGCCGCGACAACCAGTGGTGGAGCGCGTTCGGCAAGCGCAGAGGCCGCGGGAAGACCGTCAAGGCCGCCCTGCGGTCCACGACGACCGGGTGCGGCGCGTCTTCACCGCCGACGGGCCGAACCGGCTGTGGCTGACGGACATCACCGAACACGCCACCGGCGAGGGCAAGCTGTACCTGTGCGCGGTCAAGGACGTCTACTCGGGCCGCATCGTGGGCTATTCCATCGATGCCCGGATGAAGTCCAGCCTCGCCGTGAGAGCCCTTGAATCCGCCGTCGCCCGTCGCGACCAGGTCGCAGGATGCATTGTGCATTCCGACCGCGGGTCGCAGTTTCGCTCACGGAAGTTCGTCGCAGTTCTCGCACGTCACAGCATGATCGGATCGATGGGGAGAGTCGGTGCCGCCGGCGACAACGCGGCCATGGAGAGCTTCTTCGCGCTGCTGCAGAACAACGTCCTCGACCGCCGTACCTGGGCCACCCGCCAGGAGTTGCGGATCGCGATCGTGACCTGGATCGAGCGCACCTACCACCGACGCCGGCGCCAGAAACGCCTGGCCCGATTGACCCCCGTCGAGTACGAGACCATCATGACCCCAGCCGCAGCCCTGGCTGCATAAACCCCGCTGTCACCCGATCATGCAGCAGTCCCGATTGGCCAGCCGCTCGCGGGCATACCGGCTGACATACATCTCGGTGTACTGCGCGTCCACCGGCATCGGGCCGCTGCCCATACTGGCCAGTACCGCCTCCACCGGGCGTAGATTGCGGGCGGCCAGCCGGGTCACATACGAACCCGTCGACTCTCCTTGCAAAAACCGCAAACCCAGGTGCATCCGGCGCCGTCCCAACAACGGGTCCCGCCCCGTCATGGCACCCTCCCCACGCAGCGTCCGGCCGGCCAACTCCCTCATCTAACTCCGACCGAACCCCGCCGGCCGCCACCGACCAACCATCTGAACAAAACCGGCACCCGCCCGACCCCGGCGCTGATCACATATCGCGCCCACCAGGTCAACCATGGCCATCTCCGGTCGGAACCGCCCGAGCGCCGGAGCACCTGCCACACTGCCCCGAGGAAGAAGCACGCGGCCCCTGGGCCCGCAGGCACCGAGTTCGGCCGAGAGGGAATCGGAGCGCCGCATGTCTGGCCGTGCTCAACTGCGCCCCCACCAGGAAGAGGCCATCGAAGCGGGAGCGCATGCCCTCCTGCACCGACGACTGCCCGCCGCAACCATCGTCGCCGCCTGCGGCACCGGTAAAACCCTCATCGGCAAGCGCATCGCCGAACACTTCGCACCCCGCGGCCCCGTCCTCGTGGTCGTCCCCACCCTCGACCTGCTGACACAGACCGCAGCCCGCTGGCTCGCAGACGACGGCTTCGACCAGCTCATCGGCGTGTGCTCACTGCCCGGCGTGTACGACCGCAGGCTTCGCGGCCATCTCGCGCTCATCTCCAGCCCCCAGGCACTGGCGAGCCGCGTCGCCTGCGGCGGCCGCACCGCCGTCTTCGCCACCTACGACTCCCTGCCCACACTGGTCCGGGCCCACCAATCCCACCACCTGCCCAAGTGGGCCTTTGCCCTGGCCGACGAAGCCCACCGCACCAGCGGCAACTGGGACAAACAATGGGGACTCATCCACGACGACCGCGCCGTCCCTGCCGCGCACCGGCTCTACATGACCGCAACCCCCGCAACTGGCGCATCCCCGCCCGGCCACGGCAGGCACACCCCCGCCTCGTGCGACTCGCCTCCATGGACGACCCCACCGTCTATCACCTCAGCCTGGCCGACGCCATCGAGCGCGGCATCCTCGCTGAATACCAGCTCGTCATCCCCGAAGTCCGAGACCGCGGACTCCTCGACGTCCTCCACACGGACCGGCCCACCCCGCACCTGGACGGCCTGCGTCTGGCAACGATGCAGGCGATGCTGCTGACCGCCATGGCCGAACACGACGTCCGCACCATCCTCACCTTTCACGGCCGTATTGCCGCCGCCCGCGGCTTCGCCGACTCCCTGCCCGAAACCGCCCACGCCCTCGCCGACCACACCGGCATCCGCAACCCCTGGGCACGCGCCCTGTACACCGGCCAGCCGCCCTGGCAACGCCACGCCTACCTCCGCGAGTTCACCCACTTCTCCCCCCTCACCCCCGGCAGCGCCGCCGACCGTCATGACGGCGCCGTCCTGTCCAGCGTGCGGGTGCTGTGCGAAGGCGTCGACGCCCCCGACACCGACGGCATCTTCATCGCCGACCCCTGCCGCAGCCCCGTCAAGATCGCACAGACCATCGGACGAGCCCTGCGCAAACCCCCCGGCCAGGCCAAACGCGCCTCGATTTTCCTCCCCGTCTACCTCGCCCCCAGGCAGAAGCTGCACGAGGCGATGGAGTCCTCCGCCTTCTCCGACTTCTGGGCCTTCTTCAACGGCCTGGCCGTCTACGACAGCAAGCTCCACGAGCGCTTCAGCAGCCACAAGAAGCGGCGGCTGCAACCCGTCCCAGCCCGCCCCCACCGTGCCGCAGAAGTCAACCGCACCCTGAAACTGCTCACCCACAAACCCCGCAACAACGCCTTCTGGGACAACGGCTGGCACGCCGCCCGGGCCTTCCACAGCCAGCACGGACACCTGAACGTGCCCAGCGAACACGTCACCAGAAACGGCCTGGCCCTCGGACAATGGATCGGACAGCAACGCTCCCTGTACGCCGCAGGCGCACTGCCCATCGAACGCATCGCCGCCCTGACCAGCCTGGGCATCTCATGGCCCCACCCGCCCGAGAGCTTCGAACACCACCTCAACCGCGCAGCAGCCAGCGCCACCCGCCACGGCACCCTCGCGCTCGGCAAACACGCCCACTGAGGTTCCCCCGTTGCTCGGGAGGGGCTGATCAGCTGGTCAGAGCGGGTTGGCGGGGTTTCAGGTTCACTCGTTCGGACGCTGCCTGCTCGGCGTAGTGCTTCTCTTCGAACTCGACGGGGCTGAGGTAGCCGAGGCGTTTCTGGATGCGCCGACTGTTGTAGAACCCGTCGATGTACTCGAAGAGCGCGAGGTTCGCCTCGGCCCGGGTGGCGAAGGTGCGGCCGCGGAGGCCCTCGGTCTTGATGAGCATCCAGAGGTTCTCCGCCAGGGCGTTGTCGTACGAGTCCCCGACGGAGCCCATGGATGCCTCAATTCCTGCCCGCACCAAGCGTGTTGTGAGCTTCACGGACGTGTACTGACAGCCGTGGTCCGCATGGTGAATCAGCTGGCCGGGCTCGACCTCCCGGGACGCGAGGGCGTACTCGAGGGTGGCCAGCACGAGGTCGGCGTCCGCGTGGGCGGAGGTCTCCCAGGCCACCACCCGACGGGAGAACGCGTCCCTGATCGCCGACAGCCACAAGGGTCCCTCAAGGGTCGAGATCATGGTGAGGTCGGTGACCCACAGCCGGTTCGGCCTGTCGGCGGTGAAGTCGCGCCTGACCAAATCCGGGGCGAGGTCGGCGTCCCGGTCGCGGCGGGTGAAGCCCTTGCCCGTCCGGCGAGGACTGATCCCGGCGAGGCCGGCTTCGCGCATGAGCCGTTCGACTCGTTTGCGGCCGACGTAGACGCCTTCGCGCTTCAGGACGGCGTGCACGCGGGGCGAGCCGTAGATTCCGCCGGAGTCGGTGTGGATCTGCTGGATCTGCCTGGTCAGCTCGGTGTCCCGGCGGTGCCGTTCGCACGGCTCCTTCTTCGCCCGGCGCCAGCGGTAGTAGGTGGAGGAAGGGATGTGCAGTTCCCGGAGGGTGGGCTCGACCTCCAGGTTCTCGTGCTCGTCGAGGAGCGCGGTCACCTGGGCCGGGTCGGGTCGAGCTGTGCCGCGAAAAAAGCCGAGGCCGTCCGCAGGATCTCGTTGGACCGCTTGAGCTGGGTGTTCTCCTTGCGCAGCGCGGCCAGCTCGGCGCGTTCGTCGCTGGTGAGCAGGTCGTCGCGTTCGCCGGCGTCGGCCTCGGCCTGGCGGATCCAGCCGCGCAGGGCCTCATGATGGACACCGAGTTCCTCGGCCATGCGGCGGATCACGGGCTTCGGCTCCGCAGTGCGGTACATCCGCACCGCGCGCTCACGCAACTCCAGTGGGTATTTCCTCGGGGCAGGCATCAGCAGGGCTCCTCTCTGTGAGTCCTACCTGACCTGCTGTCACCATTCTCCGCATCTCGGGGGAACCTCACACAGCGGCGACCGCCGAATCGCCGCCTGGCTGGAGACCATGCGACGCCGCGCCGACACCGGCCAGCTCGCCCCCGCCCGCATCGCCTCCCTCCAAGCAGTCGACCCCTTCTGGAACCCACCCTGGAGCCTGCGCTGGCAGTACACCTACGTCCAGATCCGACGCCGCCTGACCAGCAGCGACTGGCGATGCGCTTACCACCGCCCCGCCGACCGCGACTCATCCTGGGACACCTGGCTGGATCGCCAGATCAACGACCACCACCTCCTCGACTCCCAGCAGAACACCTGCTGGATGCCCTCACCCGCGCATGCCCCGACGCCCACCCCCACAGCATGCTTCTCACCCGGCCCGCCAACGTACGCGCCCGCGCCTTCAACCGCGGACTGCGAGCCGCCCGCCAGTACCACGCCCGCCACGGCCACCTGCAGGTGCCGGCCGACCACGCCGAAGACCTCGACGGCACACCTGTCCGCCTCGGCGCCTGGCTGCTACGCCGCCACCGCGACCGTGCACAGCTGACCCCCGAGCAGCAGACCGCGCTCGAAGTCCTCGGATTCCACACACTGCCCGTCTTCCTGGCCCCCGCCCCCTACGACGCCGCGGCATGACCCCCTACGTGCCCGGCAGCAGGCCGGTCAGCCACCAGGCTCAGGCCCGCAGCACCGCCGACCACGGCCACGGCATCGGCAACCGAATACAACACCCGGCCACCGCGCCTACGCCGCTGAACCCGCTCCTGCCCCACGAGCGCCTCCAGTGCCCGCCGCATGGCCGGCTCCTTGAGCCTCCGGCCCGGATGGGCCCGGCGCAGTACAGCGGTCACCTCGCTGGAGGACAGTGGCCTGGCCTGACACCGCAGTTCCTCAACGATCAGCTCCCGCAGCTTCGGCTCCTTGGCCGCGGCCAGGCCAGCAGACGGCCTCACTGCCGACCCTCGCGGCCCGGACGCCGCGTCGCCCAGCGCACTGGCACCGGCAAAGGCGGCCGGGCCATGAGCAACGACGGTGCCACTGTCTGCCACCGCCAGCGTCGTCAGCTCCTGCTGCATACGCGTCAGCCACGCGTGTTCTCTGTCCAGGGCCCGCAGCCGGCGGTGTAGCGTAGCGAACTCCTCTTCGATCCGCTGGCGTTCCACCGCAACGCCTTCCAGGTCAGCCGCCAGCATGGCTGTGTACCGGGCACGCAACGACGAGGACACCACGACGGGTTCTGGCATGAATCCGCCCTCCACCACATCAGACGAGGCCGTCCCCGACGTTATCGACGCATCTTGCACTGCCCCCTGAAAGCCCGCAACGAACCGGTATCCGTCCACAACAGCTCGCTCCTGAAACAAATCCGTCCTCGACACGACCACCATCAGACGCAGATGACGCGTTGAGGACCGCACGAGTCTCGTTCATGCTGCCGACCTACTGGGGTAGGGCCGCGTAGCTGCCCTACGCGGCGGCAGCTACCGCCACATGCAGATTGCTACTTCTGCGGTACAGCACAGTGACCGATACCGACGCAACGGCCGGACACCTTCGCACAGTTCCCGGCACTTGTCCGCGTGGCGGTATGTCCGCTCCACAGAGCAAGCCGCGACTGCCGCAGAGACCCCGCGTTTCCCCATGTGGTCGGTGCGGTCTCTCAGCGCCGTTGTGCAGCAGTGTTCCGGTGGGGGCGTGGCAGGGTTTATCGGCTGCCCGGCGGCTTCGGCCACGGGACTCCCGCGGCGGCTGCGTCCAGCAGGTCGCCCAGACGCAGCCAGGCGGTGGGCCCGGATTGGGTGGCGGGGCAGGCCGCGAAGCGGCCCCAGGCGTCCTGGTCGGTGCCCAGGGCCTCGCGTACGGTGGCGACCACCGCAGGGTGCGCGGTTCCGTGGCGGTCGCTCCGGGCGCGCAGCGCCGACCAGGCTGGCAGGGCACGCACGAGTGCAGGGCCGGCCTCCGGTCCAGCCAGGACCAGGCGGGTCCAGGCCTCACGCCAGGAGGGTCCGCCTCCGAGGTTCGTGCGCAGACGCTCGGTGAGAGGAAGCAACACCGTGTCGGGGGAGCTGTGGCGGCGCAGCACTTCCTCGAAGTCGTCGTGGGACCGGTATCCGCTGGCGGCGCAGGAGAGAAGGGCCTTCTCCACGAGAGAGTCGTCGCCGGCATGCCGGTCCAGGTAGTCACTCAGCGCCTGCGTCTGGATGCGGGCCAGGTCGCGCACGGCCATTTCGTCCGGGGCTCCGAGCGCGGTCCAGCGGCGGTCCGCGCCGGCTGCGGGGGCAGGATCGGCGAGGACACGCTCGATTGTGCCGAGGATCTCCTGGAGCTCGCCTCGCTCGTCATGACGTGGCTGGAGACCTGAGCGGCGATATCTCAGCCGCTCGCGCGCGTCGCGGACGATGGGAAGGACCCCGGCCTTGATGTCCTCGGTGATGGTCGGAAGGCGCAGCACCATGTCGCGGACCCAGGCCACCTCGCGCGCGGTTATCCCCCAAGAGCGCTTCTTAGGCTCCCAGTACGGCAGGGCGCGGGCGGCGGTCTTGGCGAACTGCGCGGCGAGGTCGGTGAGCATAGCGGTGGACGCCTGCCAATGGACAGGCCGGTATCCGTCTTTGGCCTGCGTGGGGTTGAGGAGGTGGCGCCAGGTCCCTGAGGCCGCGCGCTGTACCCAGGTGACGGGGGCGCAGCACCCCATGTCGAGCAGCGTGGTGCTCTTACAGCGCAGGGCATGGTGGAAGGGCACCTGCTCCTCGTCCGTAAGGGCGGACAGGTCCGTGGCGAAGTGGTCCAGGACCTGCTGCTCGTCCGATCCGGCGCGGAGCATGCGGCAGCCCCGGGCCAGCAGCACCTCGAAGGAGAAACGCTCAAGGTCGGCCTTGGCGAGCTCGGCCAGCAGCGCTGGTTCGACGGCCCATGGCAGACTGCCGAGCAGCTCGTCGCAGATCACCCGCTCAGCGTCGGTGCCGACAGCCCACGCTATGAGCTCCCGGTGACGCTGCGGGTGCCGGTCGAGCACCTGACGCCACATGCTCTGCCACGCTTCGTAAGCCTGTTTGTACTGCTTCCACTCGTCGCCGGTGTCGGATCCCTCGCCCACTTCTTCGGGGTCAGGCACGGTGGGCAGCGTGTCCCGAGCGGCTTCGAACACCAGAGTGTGCAACGGGCCTTGCCGGAGTACGGTCTGGGGCGGAGTCGGCTTTTGGAGCAGCTGCGCAGTCATGGGCAGCGGTGCGCCGCTGCGGGTACGCAGCTCCGCAGCGACCGCGGCGGCGAGGCATTCACCAGCACGCGGCGTCCCGAGCAAGCCCAACTGATCGATGGTGCATCGCCTGAGCGTTTGCTCCCGCAGGGAGGTCGGGCACGACGGGTGCTCGAGGGCGGCCGCGACCAGTCCCGGCCGCGGACCGAAGCCAGACGGATCCGCTTCGGCCTCTGGACCTGCCGCCACGGCTGCCTCCAGAAGCCATGAAGGTGCCTCTTGCGCATACGGGCCCGACAGCAGAGCTTCCATGAGGACTGACTGGTCGTACCGAGGCTGCGCCGTCCCGACCTGCTGTGTCGCCAGTTGCACCACAGGGTCGTCCGGGCCGCAGGCGGCCATTGCAGTAAGGAGAAATTCCAAGGGGAGCACAATGCTGGAATCTTGGCCGGTCACGGGTTCTTCTCCGTCGCATCTTGTAGGGCTGCTCGGTCGGCATGCTGCCGTACGTCACCGACATTGGCTGCGCTGGCACCGGCGCAGCCGCGCTGCGCGGTCCGCTGCCTTGCTTTCAGGCCCTGATGTAGGAGGCGTCCGCCTGACCTCATTCCGCTGAAGCGTCCGGTTGCCGACTGGCCCCGGCCCCATGAGCTGCTGACTTTGATACGCGTGCGGCGTGAGATCCCGGAGACTATCGCCCGGGCCGGGTCCTGCACTGGAACGCGGCGCGGCCTTCTCCGACGGAGTCGGTCGAGCACAGGGACCACAGGCTACGCAGACTGTCTACCAGCAGCTGGGCGGGACGCGATCCCGGAGGGTGCGCCCGGCGCGCGGTGGTCCATTCCACGAGCATGCGGCCCGCCATGCGGGCCATCCCGGCAGAGTTCACATCGAAGTGGCGGTAGCGCCCCTCCGACGCCATGTGCCACATAGCGTCCAGAGACTCTCGCACCTGCTCCCGCAGGGACTGCAACTCCTCGTCGGCCAAGGCCAGGAAGGTATCAAGCCGCTCCATGCCGGACGTTTCGCTGCGCTCTGCGAGCTGTTCGCTGTGACAGTGCGCTGCGAGCAGCCACGCTGCCCGGGACCGCTCGGGCGGTCCGGCGAACGCCATGGCTGCGCGCAGGTCCGCCATGAACACGCTGTCGTGCGTCGGCAAGGCCGGCGCGTTCAGCCAGATGAGCACGCCGCAGACGCGTTCGTCGAGCTCGGCGCGCGATGCTGTCGCCAGGTCGCGGCGGCGTCGGAGATTGTCTCTCATCTGCTGGACGGCCGCTTGGTTCTCCATGTCCAGAAAGGCTGCGGCTTCTGCCCAGTTGTACCAGGGTTCCTCCTGGCCGCGGTGCTCCGCCGGGATGCGCTCCAATGCCTCATTGTCTCGTTTCCGGGCCATGCTGTACTGAGGGAAATAGGCCTTAAGCAGGGCTGCGCGCACGGGATCGAAGGGCACCGGCACCTCGTTGAAGAACGCCAGAAGTGCCAGGTCGTCGTTGGTTCTGCACAGCGGAGCACATACCAGGAGCCCTGCAACGAGGGCGGCTGTCTCCGGTGGGTAGACCTTGGTGTTGCCGATCTCCAACTGCGTGTCCGGTCCAGGCCGGGGGATCAGCCCGGCCGTGCGCCACCGTTCCAGTTGGTAGGGGCTCAGCTTCAGGCCGGATGCGGCTGTGATTCGGATCAAGTGGCGGTCTGCCGCACTGGGTTGAGTTCTCACCATAGGCTCAACGTACGGAAGGGCGTTCCGAAGTCCTCGTAAGTGAGCGCGGGGCGCTGGACGTTCGCGGCTTCGAGCCGGGTCGGGGAATGTCGTGTTGCCGCAGCGGGCGGGGATGGCATGCCCTGTGACAGGCGGGGCGGCGTGGCCGCCTGCTCGATCCGGCGCAGACAGCACGCTGGGCCCGATGTACCTGCCCGGCCCCAAAAGAAACGAAAAGAAATCAAACAAAGTCAAGCCATCATGCATTGTGATGAATCGGCGGTAATGGGTGGCGACCTCGCGGCTGACCTCCCCATCCTTGGACGGTGACCACATATCCGGGTACGCCCCGTGAAGCACTCCAGCTGCCCGCCATCAACCTCAGCGTGACCCATGTCGGCCTGGATACCTCACGCCTCGGGAACGTCCGACAGCAAGGCCGCCAGACGGAGATCACACTCAACAGAACCCGAGCCGTCCTGATCGCCCTGAACGCCGTCGGCGGCGCCGAACAGGTCCGGCAGCTGAACGAATTTTTTGCCTGGCCCCTATGGCGAGGAGCGGCCATCCCGTCGGTCAGCCCCGAGTGGACGGCAGTTTTCAGCACCGCAGCCAGAGCCCTGGAGGGCATCCACGGTGCCGCTCCTCAAGAAGGCAAACCGATGATCATCCGCCCTGCGGTCTGCGACCGTCTCACCGACGCGATGTGGGAGATGCTGCAGACGCAAAACTGCGTCGTGCTGTGTACGGGCGTGGCCGGCGACCCCACTGCACCGCAGCTCGGAGCCGCCGCCAGCGATGGAAGCCTCCACGCCGCCCTTGCACGAGTGATCCTGCACTGACCTGAGATTTGCCCGACGATAATCTCAGATCTCCTCGGCCCACTTCGCCATCGGACGCCGCGGATGACCTGTCTCGGGATGCGCGGCACCCTGCCAGCGTCTCATCCGGCATCGATAGCCAGCTCCCATCACCCGGAGAGTAATACATGGGCTGAACTGCCTTTTGTGCCGCGCAGGCTGTTGAGTTGATGGTGCGGCGCGCAAGGCGAGTCCGGGGCTCGGGTGGCGGCAGACGGAGGCGGGTGACGAAAGAATGCCCCCGTGTTTCAGCGGTCGGCGTCTGCGGGGCGCTTCTCGGCCTGGGCGGCGGTCGTGGGCTCCGGTGCGGCGGGGGCGGTGTAGAAGACCGAGGTGCCCTGCTTGGTGCGCTGGGCCTGGCTCTTGGCCACGAGTCCTTCGAGCGTGACGCGGACGACCTTGGTCTTGATGCCGCGCTCGGGATGGGCCTGGCCGAGCGCGGCGGAGATCTCGGCGGCGGAGCGCGGTTCGCTCTGCTCGGCGAGGTGGTGGCGGATGAGGTCGACCAGGGTGGGCCGGGCCGTCTTCGCCGTGCCGGACGCCTTGGCCGCGGCCTTTTTGGCGGCGGGCTTCCTCGCCGTCCGCTTGCCGGGCTCGGCGGCGGCTGCCTTCCGGGGAGAGGGCAGGGCGGCACTGTCGGGCCCGGCTGCGGGCTTGGCCGGCGCCGTGGTGAGGCCGAGTGCCTGCTGCACGCTCACCAGCACGGTGTGGTCCTGCCGCAGGGCGGTCAACCGCTCCTGAAGGGCGGTGATTTCCGCCCCGATGCGCTCCTGCTCCTGGACGTTGCGTTCGAGGTCGCCGGTCACCTGGGCACGGTATTGCGACGCCAGTTCGGTGGTGGGGGCCTGGGTTTTTGGCATGACGGGGCCTTTCGTCGGCTCGCCGGCCACGCCGCCGGGAGGTGTCGGTGTGTGCGCGTGGTCGGGGAGCGGGCTGTCCGCGCACTGGACTGTGTGCGGGACCGCGGGGGCTGCGGCCTGCGCCAGCGTAGACCCGGCAACGGCGGGGGAACCGGACGTTGCTGTCGAGAGCTGTCTGCCCCTGGCTCTTCGAGAGGGGGCGGTTGCCTGCCGGCCGGTGTCAGTGTCCTGGCCGGGGCAGTGTTGGTAACTGCCAGGAGATCTCGTCGGTTTCCCGGTCGTGCTGCCAGCCGGCCAGGGTCTGCGATGCCACCAGCCGGTCGAGGAGTTCTGTGGTCTGCTGCGGGGAGTGCCCGCACAGTCGGGCGAGGATGTCCATCTCGACGCGGTGTTCGGCGTGGGCGGAGGCGTGTGCGGCCAGCACCAGGGCGGTCAGCCGCAGTGCGGGTGGCGCGGCCGGCAGGGCCAGGGGTGCGGGGTGCAGTGCCCAGTGGGCGGCGCGGCGGCGGGCGCGGCGAGTGGGTGCCTGGTCCAGGGCCGCGGCATCGAGCAGCCGCAGCTGTACGGGTGCCGATTTGAAGTCCGGCGGTTCCAGCCAGCCGACGTGGGCCAGTTCCTGCCACAGTTCGCGGTGTCCGCGCAGGCGCATGCCGCGCAGCAGGCCTACCGGAAGCCGGACCCGTGCGCGGGTGTCGGTGCGCAGGGCGCATTGCAGGGCCAGGAGCCGGGCGGCGGGGGAGGTGAACCGGGGCAGCGCGGCGGCGAGGTAGGTGAGCGTCTCCCGCACGCGCACCTGTTCCTTGAGCCCTGGACGAAACCCGGGGTGTGCGGGGGCTGGTCGGCCGGGGGAGGGGTGCGGCCGGGAGGAGCCGATCAGCGTGTCGGGCACGGCGGCGGTATGGCTGGTGGCCGCCGCGCAGGCCGCGCAGGTGTCGGCCAGTCGCCAGGTGCGGCCGCTGCGGTCGCGGGTGAGGGCGAGCAGTACCGGCCCGGCACACCCGCGGTGCCGCGGATGCCACCAGCAGCCCTGCGTTCGGCACTGGCAGCTGCGCAGGTACGTCGGCAATGCGTCGGTGCGGGCATGGCGGGCCAGATGCGTCAGGGCGGCGGATCGTGCGGAGGCGGCCTCCAGGGGAGCGGCAGGAGGAGCGCAGGAGAGGCAGGCGAGCGTCAGGCCGCCCGCTCGCGGACGCAGCTCCACTGTCCAGATACGCCGCACCGCGGTATGCGCGCCGGCAAGCCTCATCGGCTGGTCGTCCTCCCAACTGTCCGTACTGCGATGGCCGGTGCCCCGGCGCCAGGAGGCCGGAGACGGACGCACGGTAGTGCGGATCCTTGTACCGCACGTCACCCGCTCCCAGTAAATAGTGCAGAAATCTGCACTGACAGGGCGGATATCCGAACCTTCGGATGGTGGGGTGACGATCTTGCCGCCCGACCCCGACACCACCGCACTGCGCCTCCAGCTGGCGCGCCTACGGGTCGAACGCGGCTGGAGCTTCGACGAACTCGCCAGCCGCAGCGGCCTGGCCCGGCGCACCCTCATCGACCTCGAACACGGCCGCGCCGCCGGCAACGTCGCCACCTGGCACGCCCTCGCCCACGCCTTCGACGTGCCGATCGACCACCTGCTGGGCGCCCTGTGCTCCGACCACACCCCGCCCGGCACCCACACCCCCTGACACCGCCCCCTCCGCATAAAGAGGGAGCGCAAGGAATCACCCGAATCGACGAGCAGACACCGAACGCCCGATCGCATACCGGCTGATCCGTTCGGGCGCGCTGGGCCGGCCGGGGGACATCCCCGCCGCAGCACCCCCCATGACCGCGTGCCGCCTGGCACTTTGCCCGCCATGCGCCCCCACTCCACCCCCGGCCACCACTGGGACGGCAGCCCCCGCCCCCGCCAGCCCCGCCGCTCCCTGCAGGTCGCCGCGCACAGCCCCAGCCGCCTGCTGCGCGCCGGACAGACCGGCCGCTGCCGCAGCTGCGGCAACCGCATCGACTGGCACCAGCGCACCGACCACCGGCCCATCGCCCTGCACCCGGCGGAAGTCGCCACCGCCGACGTGCCCGAAGCCTGCCGCTGGCACCTCAGCGGCGGCATCGCCCACCCCCATGACGACGGCAGCGGCTGGTGCCGCATCCCGCACGCCGCCCTCTGCCCCCGGCCCACCACACACCCCCGCGCCACCGATCCCCGCCTCATGGCGCTGCGCCGCCAACTCGCCGTGCGCTCCCGCCGCCTGATCGACACCGGCACCTTCACCCCTGCGTCCCCCACGCCCGCCACCACGCTCCCGAACACCGACCGTGACCGGCCGGTCCGACCCGTCGTGCGAATTCTCCTGACGCATTACCTCGGCGAAGGCCCCGTCGCAGACATCCGCTGCATCGCCCAGACCCGCCAGCGCCACCGCTGCACCCAGCCGATCCTCGACCCGGCCCACCCGGCCGGGCGCTGGACGCTGCTGCCCATCCAGCCCCACCGCGGCCAACTCGCCCTCCCCGGCGGAAGCATGGCCGTCTACGATCTCAACCACCTGCCCTACGCCGAGCAACTGCGCTGGCGCGCCCAACGCTGCACCACCCACACCGCCGCCCCCGCCGCTGCCGACCTGGCCCTGGCCGACTGGCAGCCCCTCGACCCGCTCCTGCACGCCGCCCACCTCCACACCCGGCTGCCGCACCCCGCGCCGCCCCAGCCCCACCGGCGGTGAAAAATGCCGCACCACGCCCTGGAGATCACCCTCACCCGCCCCCTGAACCCGGCCGAACTCGACGCGGCCTGCCGCAGGATGCCGCTCGCCGCCAACTGCGACACCACCCGCCTGATGGCACTCGTACCCGCCAAGACCCCCGACCGGGCCGCCCACCGGCTGCGCCGACGCCTCACAGACCGGCTCCCCCTCGACGTGATCACCACCCACTACCCGGACGCGAGCGGACAGGTGCTGCTCAACCTCGCCCTCCCGCCCGCCGCACACACAGCCCTTCAGACGACGGCCCTCCAGACCGGACAAAAGCCCGAGCGCCTCCTGGAACGAGCCGTCCACCGGGCCCTCGCCGAGCACACCGATCACGAAGTGAAACGCCTCGAGCACGACGTACGCCGGCTTCTCGCCCACACCGCCCCCGCCCACCTCCTGGCCGCGATGGGGCACGCACTCACCCGAACCCCCCAAGGACCCACGCCATGAACCCGACCGACGAGCAGACCGCCGCAGCCGACGCCTTCACCACCGGCGACCACCTGACGGTCCAGGCCGGCGCGGGCACCGGCAAGACCACCACCCTGGCCCTGCTCGCCCGCACCACCACACGCCGCGGCCGCTACCTCGCCTACAACCGCGCCATCGCCCAGGACGCCGCGGCCCGCTTCCCCAAGAACGTCCTGTGCAAGACCGCCCACGCCCTGGCCTACGCCGCCGTCGGCCACCGCTACACCCGCCGCCTGAACGCACCCCGCCGCCCGGCCTGGCAGACCGGACAAGCCCTCGGCCTCACCAAAGCCCTCCGCATCGGCGACCGCGACGTCACCCAGAAGGCCCTCTCCAACGCCACCCTGCGCACCGTGATGCGCTTCTGCCACACCGCCGACACCACGATCACCCGCCACCACGTCCCCCGCCTGCGCAACCTGGAAGACAGCGACCTCCACACCCAGCTCTCGCCGCCCACATCGTGCCCTTCGCCCACAAGGCCTGGGCCGACCTGCAGCACCCCGACGACGGCGCGGTGCGCTTCGACCACGACCACTACCTGAAGATCTGGGCCCTCACCCACCCGAAACTCGAAGCGGACTTCCTGCTGCTGGACGAGGCCCAGGACACCAACCCCGTCGTCGAACAGATCTTCCTTCACCAGCGCGGCCACGCCCAACTGGTCATGGTCGGCGACTCCGCCCAGGCCATCTACCACTGGCGCGGCGCCAAGGACGTCATGACCGGCTTCGACGGCACCCAGCTCGCCCTCTCGCAGTCCTTCCGCTTCGGCCCCGACCTCGCCGCGGAAGCCAACCGCTGGCTCCACCTGGCCGACGCCCCCATCCGCCTCACCGGCACCCCCACCGTGCCCACCGAACTCGGCCCCATCACCCGCCCGGACGCTGTGCTGTGCCGCACCAACGCCGGCGCCATGGCCCAGGTCATGACCCTCATGGCCGCCGGATACTCCGTCGCCCTGGCCGGGGGAGGAGACAGCCTGCGCACCCTCGCCCTCGCCGCCCGCGACCTCAAGGAAGGCCGCCGCACACACCACCCCGAACTGACCCTCTTCCCCTCCTGGGGCGACCTGCAGGACTATGCCGCCCACGACCCGGCCGGACGCGACCTACAGCCCCTGGTCCACCTCGTCGACACCCACGGCACCGAGGCCATCCTCACCGCCGTCGACCACCTTGTCCCCGAACCGCACGCCCAGGTCACCGTCTCCACCGCCCACAAGGCCAAGGGGCGCGAATGGCCCTGTGTGCTGATCGCCGACGATTTCGAGCGCACCCAGGACAACCACTTCGGCGATCGCACGGGCGTTCCGGCGCCGCCCGGCCCCATCGACGGTGCCGAAGCCCGCCTGGCCTACGTGGCCGTCACCCGCACTCGCCGGCGCCTGGATCTGGGAGGCCTGTCCTGGATCCACGGCCACCCCGATCTGCCAGAACCGCCCTCACAAAACGAGACTCCTGCCCGGGAACATCTGCCGGACTCGCACGGTTGAAAGGAACGTGGTGGAGGGGACAGTGTCCCGGGCCTCATCTATCGCCTGCAGGGACGATCGTTCGGCTGAAGCCCTGCAGAGCCTTTCGCCGCGTAGGCGACCGCCCTTCACGCCACACATACTGATCAGTCCCGCTCCGGCTGAGTGCCGGGCGGGGCTGACTGCTGAGACGACCTGGCTCGTCGCGGCTTAGGTTCTGTCTCTTCGGTCAGCGTCGTGTCCGGCCGGTTGAGGATGCCCGCGAGGTGGAGTGCGGCCTGATAGGCGATCGCGAGCTTGTCGGTTCGTGTAGCCAGGCCGCGCCACTGCTTGAGGCGGTTGATGCACCGCTCGACGGTGTTCCGCTGCCTGTATGCCTCGCTGCCGAAGCCGGGCGGACGACCACCGAGTCGGCCTCGCCGCAGGCGGTGGCCGACTCGGTCGGACGGCTGCGAGATGACCGCACGGATGCCCCGGCGTCGCAGCTGGCTGCGGATGGCACGTGAGGAATACGCGCGGCCGGGCGTTGTCATGTTGTTGGGTGCGTGACTGTCTGATGGCGCGTCGGGGCGTGGTGGGCTTGCGCTTCGGGCCTGGGGTCAGGCCGCGGCGGGCCGGCCGGCAGCGCCGGTGATCTGGTCCCAGATCGCGAAGCGGATAGTCATCTCGGCTCGGTAGCCGGAGGCTGTCATCAGGTGGCGGTGGGGCCTGAAGTGGGGCGAGATACCGCCGAACGCGGACAGGAACCGCTGCGCCCCGCCGACGGAGCGGAAGCCTTTCATCGCGCGCTCGCGCTGCCTCGTCGGCTGATGACTGTTTTCGGCCCGGTTGTTCAGGCCCTGGTGACAGCGGTGCTCGACGGAGGGCATCGCCTCGCGGTGGGCGGCGCCGGAGGAGCGGAGTTTGTCGGTGACGATCACTCGTGGCACCGACTGGGTGGCCTTCATCAGCTTCCTGAAGAACCGCTTGGCCGCGGCCTTGTCACGGCGGTTCTGCACGAGGATGTCCAGCACGATCCCGTCGGCGTCCACCGCCCGCCACAGGTACTTCCGCTCTCCGTTGATCTTGATGAAGACCTCGTCCAGGTGCCATTTGTCCCCCGGGCGGGGGCGTCGGCGGCGCAGTGCGTTGGCGTAGGACTGCCCGAACTTCAGGCACCACCGCCGGATGGTCTCGTGGGAGACGAGCACGCCGTGCTCCAGCATCAACTCCTCGACCTCGCGGAAGCTGAGCGGGAAGCGGTGGTACAGCCACACGCAGTGCGCGATGATCTCCACCGGGTACCGGTGACCCTTGTACGACGGCGGCGCGGACGACACGAGCGAACCCCTCCCTGGCACGACCAGCTCCAAGATCGTCTCAGGCCGGTCAGCCAACGTGACAATGCCCTTCCGGCAGAGCCGGGCGTTCCGGAGAGAACGGTTGCATCCACTTCTTCTTCGCCGGATGCTGGTGCCAGGCCAGCAGGGTGAGCGGGGAGACGATCCGGTGCCCGCGCAGGGCTCGGGGCAGCAGTCGGGCGAGCGCGGCGAGCAGCGCCCGGTCCGGCCAGCCGGGCTTGGGCGCGGAGACCTGACGGCGCAGCACCGCGACCTCGTGCCGCAGGATGAGACTTGGCGTTCTTCGCCGAGTAGGGTCGACACAGCAGAGCGAGCCACGCGAAGATCCGCGTGGCGAGCAGATAGATCATGGTGCGGACGACTCCTCGGGCTCCCGGTCCCGCCGCGCCGGACCTCTTGAACCGGTGGTTGAGCTTGCGGCAAAAGAGATACCATCTAGTCGGTATGAAGAAGAGGAAGGCCCTTCCCGTGCACGTCGTGACCCGGTCTGGTTCATGACGACCCAGTCGGAACGGAGCAGAGAAGATGAGACCTCCCCGCCGCACCACCATCGCCGGCCCGAAGCAGCTCCTCGACCTCGTCGGCAAGGATCTCGGGGCCAGTGAAGTCCAGGTCGTCACCCAGGCAGAGGTGAACCAGTTCGCCGACATCACCAAGGACCACCAGTGGATCCACGTCGACGTGGAGCGGGCCAAGGCCGGACCCTTCGGCACCACCGTCGTCCACGGGTTCTTCACCCTTGCCCTCGTCCCGAGGCTCCTCCAGGACATCCTCGAGGTCAAGGAGTTCTCCATGGGCGTCAACTACGGACTCGACCGGGTCCGGTTCATCCGCCCGCTCCCGCCCGGCACCGAAATCCAGGGCACTGCGACGCTGGTGTCCGCCGAACCGATCCCCGCAACCGACGACAACCCTGCCGAAGGCGTACAGGCCAAGGCCTCGGTGGTCATAGAGTTCGCGTCCGAGTCCCAGCCATGCTGCATCGCGGAAATGCTGTTCCGCTACTACGACTAGGCACCCTCCCGAGGAACACGATGACAGAACCCGCAGAAACCACGGCCAAGTCGAGGAGGCGTCGTTGGCCCCAGGGCTACGACCCGCAGGGTACCCGCCGTGCACTCGTCGACAGCTCACTTCACCTGTTCGAACAGGAAGGATTCGACCGAACCACGCTCCAGCAGATCGTCGACGGCGCCAACCTCACCAAGGGTGCGTTCTACCACCACTTCCAGAGCAAAGAAGATGTACTGTGGCAGATCCAGAACGAGTACCTCGACACCCAGATCAAAGCCGCCCGCGCGATCGTCGAACAGCACTCTGACATCGCCGACCAGCTACGGGCGCTCATCCGGCTCAGCCTCAGTGGTGTCGCGTCCTACCGCGCCCACGTCGCGATCTTCTACCAGGAGCGCCGGCACCTCACCGGTGAGCACCTCCGAGCCGTCACCGAGAAACGCGACGAACTCGAAGCGCTCATCTGCGGAATCGTCCAACACGGCATCGACGCCGGGAAATTCCGCTCCAACGTGACCAGCCGCATCGTCGCCTTCGGCATCATCGGGATGTGCGCCTCGACGTTTCAGTGGTTCAACCCCGATGGAACGATGAGCGTCGACGATGTCACGGACCAGTTCTGCACACTCGTCCTCGACGGCCTGGTCGTCTGAAACGAGTCGACTTCCGAGTCACTGAGGCGTCCCACCACCCGTCAGGGCCGCTCTGGCTCGGCCGTATCGGACGCGCACAGGGCCTCCCGGTCCCGGGAGGCCCTGTCGGTCAGTCGGCGGCGACGGCAGTGGGCGAGGAGAACCGACCCCGGTAGAACGACAGCGCCGGCACCGGCGACGGCTTCAGATGCACATGATCGACGTCGATCAGGATGATGACGTGGTCGCCGCTGGTGATCAGTTCATCGGTCGTGCCCGTCAGAATCGCCGACGTTCCCGGAATCAGCGGGACACCGTCCGGCCCGGCCGTCCACGCCACACCCTCCAGCTTGTCCGCGCCCGTCAGCCCCGAGGTCGCGCACCGGCGCGCGATGTCCTCCTGGTCCTGGGCCAGGATGTGGATGGCGATCCTCCGCGCGTTCTTGAGGACCGCGAAGCTCGACGACGCCGTCGCCAGGCAGAACAGTACCTTCGCCGGCTCCAGGGAAACCGATGTGAACGAGTTCACGGTCAGCGCCGCGTAGCCGCCCTCGTCGGTGACAGCGGTGACGGCGGTCACGCCGGTCGGGAAGTGTCCGCACACCTGGCGGAAATCAGCGGAATCGAGTAGGGGCTCGGTCATCATGTGGTCACCACCGGGTCCGTAGGGAAGTTGGCCGGACGCAGTCCGTCCTTCAGTTCGATCAGGCACACCGCGTGACCCACCGGGTCACGCACCAGTTGCAGGCGGCCGTGGGGGCTGTCCACCGGACCGACCCCCGGTGTGCCGCCGAGGTCGACGACGCGGCTGAGCGCCTCGCTCAGCGACGCAACGCCGAAGTAGGTGATCCACTTCGACGGCAGACGGTTCGGCCATTCGTTGTCGAGCTCAAGCACCCCGGCAACGGGAACATCACCGAGCATCAGCACCGTGTACAGCTGAGAAGTCGCCGACTCCCGCTGGACCGTTCCGAAGTGGAACAGCGACTGGTAGTACGACACCGACTTCGCGGGCTCCCCGGTGTTGAGCTCGTTCCAGCACAGCGCGCCGACCGAATTCAGCGCTTCGACTCCAGCTCGCGTCTCACCCTGGTAGAGCCCGAACACCGCGCCGAAGGGATCCACGATCGTGGCCCCGGTGCCGGCGGCAGGAAGATACCGCGGCACCGAAACCAATTCACCGCCCAGCGCCACCGCCTGGTGCACGGCGCGGTCGATGTCATCGACCGCGAAGTAGGTGATCCATCCACGCGGTCGGCCGCCATGGAGCGTTGCGGCATCCGAAATGCCCGCCACGTCCCGGCCGTTCAGGCTGAACATCCGGTAGACGGCGCTGCCGATGCGCTCCTCACGGACGGACCAGCCCAGGAGGGACGAGTAGAATGCCGTAGCCGCGTCCGGGTCCGTCGTGCACAGCTCGACCCAGACAGCCTCGCCCGCCTGGAACGGCGCGCTCATCGCACACCACCAGCGGGCACGCCAGCAACGATCGTGCGAGCCGAGGCCAGGTACGACTCGTCGGCCGAGCCGGTCGCCAAACTCGACTCGACGACCTTGACCACGGCCCGGAGAGCCTGGCCGGGCACCGCTGCCAGCGTCTCGACCAACTCGTGGACGGCGGTTTCGAGTTCGGTCTCCGGAACCACGCGAGTGACCAGCCCCCAGGCCAGAAGCTGGGAGCCGCTCGCAGTCGTCGCCCCGGTGAGGAGCGCGTATGCCTGAGCCCGCGGCAGCGCCTGCGCGATGGTGTGCCCCACACCCGCGGGCGCGAAACCGAACCGTACCTCGGGCAGCGACAAGCGGGTGTCCGCGGCCGCCACCGGAAGGTGCACGGCGCTCAGCAAGCCGGCGCCGAACCCGATGACCTGGCCGCGGACGCCCGCCACCACCGGTACCGGAAGCCGACGAATCCTGCCGAGCATCTCGTCACTGCTTCGCAGCGCGGCGGCGACCGACTCGGCCGTCGAGGCCGACAGGTCGCCGAACGAGGTCGTGTCCCAGCCCCCGCAGAAGTGCCTGCCCGCCATGTCCAGACGGATGACCGAACACATCGGATCGAGCGCCGCCGCTTCGAGCGTGTCCACCAGCTCGCCGAGGAGCTCCCCGTCGAAGCTATTGCCACGTGCCGCGTTGTCATATCTGATGTGGGCGACGCAGCCGTTTCGCTCGCGGGTCAGAGTGATAGCCATGCCTTGCATCATACAGACCAGTCGGTATTAATTGCACCGCGAAGCCCGTTGACTTAATACCGCCCGGTCGGTACTTTGTGGCGACCGTCACAGGCAGTTCGGTGACATGGCTATCCCAGCGCTGTGGAGAACGAACATGAACAAGAACCGCTTGCGCCCCCGCCAGATGATGGCCCCCGCACTGGCCCTCGCCATCGCGACTTCAGGCCTCGCCGCGTGTGGAAACTCCGACTCCGGCAAGAGCGGGGCCTCTGGACCCGACGTCGTCCGGGCGCTGCTCGCGGCTCAGCCCGCGACGCTCGACCCGATAGTGGGCCCCCGGTCCGGGCAGGTCGTCTGGGCGACCATGCTCGAGCCGCTCATCAAGCTTGATGCCGACCTCAACATGGTGGACAGCGGCCTCGTCACAAGCTGGACCCGGACCGACCAGACCAACTGGACCTTCAAGGTGCGGCCGGGCATCAGCTTCACCAACGGCGAGAAGGCGGACGCCGCCGCCGTGGCCAACACCATTCTACTGACTCGCGACAGTGAGGCCTCGCAGCTCAAGACGTACTTCACCAACATCGTGTCGGCTGAGGCCCCCGACGCCACCACCGTCGTAGTGAAGACGAAGACCCCGCAGTACGACCTGCCGGAGCTGCTGACCACGGTCTACCTGGTTCCGCCGAAGTACTACAAGGAGAAGGGCTCGGAGGGCTTCGCGGCCGCTCCGGTCGGCACCGGCCCCTACCTGTGGGCGGGCTCGCACGCCGGGCGTGACATGTCGGTGAAGAAGAACCCGGACTACTGGGGCGCCAAGCCGAGCAACGACGGCGTCACCTTCTCGTGGGCGACCGAGGCTTCACAACGACTCGCTCTCGTCCAGAGCAAGAGCGTCGACGTCGCGTTCGACCTCCCCCCGACGAAGGCCGACGAGGCCAAGAAGGCCGGTCTCGACGTCGTCAGCACCACCACGGCCATGAAAATCATCGCGTTCATCGACTCGACGAAGGCGCCCTTCAAGGACCCGAAGCTGCGTGAAGCCGCAGCGCTGGCGATCGATCGTGACGCCATCGTGAGCGGCATCTTCGACGGCAAGGCGGTCGCCGACTCCGGTCTGCTCAACGTCAAGCCCGGCACAGAACCGAGCCGCAGCGTGACGCCCGACCCGGCCAAGGCGAAGGAACTCGTCGGCGGCGCGTCCCCGACCGTCCAGATCAGCTACCCGGCCGGGCAGTACACCAACATCAAGGAAGTCTCCGAAGCGGTCGGTGGCAACCTTGAGAAGGTGGGCTTCAAGGTCAAGTACGTGCCGCTGGACTACGGCACTCTGACCAAGCGCATCATCGGACGGGAGGTTCCGGGCGTCTCGATCTTCGCCGGTGTCCCGAACGTCCCGATCCCGGACTATTTCGCCAGTGGCTTCATGAAGACCACGTCGATCACGGGCAACTGCCCCGACCCGAAGACGGACAAGCTCATCGCGAAGGCTCTCCAGCAGGACAACGCCGAGGCGGCCGCCCCGATCTACGACGAGCTCAACACGAGCGGAGTCGTGGACAGGCACTGCTACGTGCCCCTGTACCGACAGGTGTTCAACTACGCGACCCTCCCGAACGTCAAGGGCGTGGAGTTCGGCCCGCTGAACACCGTCGACTTCACGAAGACGGCTCTCTGACGATGTCCGAACGGATGGAAACGGAGCTGCCGGCCGATGCTCCCCGCCTCGCAGCTGCATCCTCCCCGGTGCTCAAGGTGAGCAACCTGGTCGTCGAGCACCGTAACCGGAGCACCGGTGAGGTGTTCCGCGCGGTCGACGACGTGTCACTGTGCGTCCACGCAGGCGAAAGCGTCGCGATCGTCGGCGAGTCGGGCTCGGGAAAGACGACGCTGGCCATGGCCGCAACCGGTCTCGGTCCGCGAGGCGAAGGCGACATCCAGCTCCTCGGCCGTTCGCTGGGGAAAATCGGCCGCAAGGAACTGCGGGCGCTTCGCCCGGAGGTGCAGGTCGTGTTCCAGGACCCGCACGGCTCGCTCGACCCGCGCCAGTCCGTTCGGTCCGGTCTCCACGAGCTCCGCGCTCTCCAGCGCGAACGGACCTCGTGGACCAGCGACGAGGATCTCCTCGAACAGGTTCGCCTCGGTGAGGAGATCCTCGACCGCTACCCGCACCAGCTCAGCGGCGGGCAGGCCCAACGGGTCTGCATCGCCCGGGCGCTCCTCATGCGGCCGCGGCTCATCGTGGCCGACGAACCCACGTCCGGCCTCGACGTGTCCGTCCAGGCCGACGTTCTCAAGCTCCTCAAGGAGGCCCGAGCCACTACCGGTTCGGCGCTGCTCCTGATCAGCCACGACCTCGCAGTCGTCAGTTCGGTCTGCGACGCCGTCCATGTGATGTACCGCGGACGTGTCGTCGAGTCCGGACCCTGCAAAACCGTGTTCAAGGATCCCCAGAACGACTACACGCGCGAACTCCTGGCAGCCATGCCGGGGGCCCGATGGAGAGCACGCCGATGAGAACCACGACCTTGCGGCGCGTCGGAAGCCGACTCTTCGCACTGCTCGCGTCACTGCTCATCGCCCTGAGCCTGGCGTTCGCACTGGGGCGCCTGTCCGGTGACCCCACCTCCTCGATCCTCGGCCCCATGGCGCCGCCTGCACAGCACGAGGCCCTGCGGCACGAACTCGGTCTCGACCGGCCGGTCCTCGTCCAGTACTTCGACTACCTCAAGGGGACCCTCACCGGTGATTTCGGACAGTCGCTGAAGTTCTACCAGTCCAACACCAGTCTCATTCTCGACCGCCTCCCCTACACCCTCCAACTGGTCGGCGGGGGTATGGCGCTCGCGGTCCTGATCGGCGTGCTGCTGGGTGTTCTCGCGGCCACGCGTGAGGGAACCTGGTGGGACCGGGCAGCCTCGATCCTGGCCCTCCTCGGACAGTCCGTTCCGGTCTTCTGGATGGGCATGATGCTCGTGGTCCTCTTCGCCGTGAAGCTGGGCTGGCTGCCGGCGGGCCAGTCCGGATCGCTGAGGCACCTCATCCTGCCCGCGATCACGATGTCGCTGTATCCGATGGCTCAGATCGCACGACTGACAAGAGCGTCCATGAGTGAATCCCTGGCGGAGCCGTTCATCGACTCCGCGCGCGCCCGAGGCCTCAGCCGGGCCCGGGTCGTATGGCGACACGTGTTCAAGAACGCGATGATGCCCATCCTCACCATTGTCGTCCTGCAGACCGGAACCCTGCTTTCCGGCGCGGTCGCGGTCGAGTACGTCTACTCGTGGCCCGGTCTCGGCCAGCTGGCGCTCCAGGCGGTCCAGTTCCGCGACTTCCCGCTCGTACAAGCCATCGTCGTCTTCGGTGCGCTGGTCTTCGTTTTCCTGAACCTGCTCGTCGACGTCCTCCACGCCATCGTCGACCCGAGGGTGAGGTGAGGCTTCCATGAGCCCGATCGAGTCCGACCTGAGGGCCGGCGGGGGTGCGGCCCCCGGCCTCCGTGACATCCTGCGCGCCCGCACACCGGTGTTCTGGCTGTCCCTGCCGCTCGCCGTCATCACGTTCCTCGTGTTCATCCTCCCGCTCACCGGGATGCTCCCGGACGGCAGCCAGAACCTGAACGCCACCCGGATGCCTCCGGCCTTCCTGCCGGGCGGAAGCTGGTCGCACCCGCTCGGCACCGACAAACTCGGCCAGGACGTCCTCACCCACTTGGTCGAGAGTGGTCGGCTGACCATCCTCATCGGGCTCGTCGGGGCCTTGGTCGCCATCGGCCCGGGCACGCTCCTGGGCCTTCTGGCCGGGTACTGCCGCGGGCGGGTGGACAAGGTCATCTCCATCGTCATCGATGCCCAGCTCGCGCTGCCGTTCATCCTGATCGCGCTCGCGATCATCTCGAACCGCGGCAGTTCGCTTCCCGTGCTGTTCCTCGTGTTGGCGCTGACCGGTTGGGCGGCGTGTGCCCGCGTGACGAGGTCGGCCACGCTGACCATCCGCGAGCGGCAGTTCGTCCTCGGTCTGCGGGCGGCCGGAGCGTCCGAGACACGCATCGTGTTCCGGCACGTCCTGCCGAACCTGGTCGGCACGATCGTCACCCTCGGCACCCTTCAAGTCGGCACCGCCATCCTGGTCGAGAGCGCCCTGAGCTTCCTCGGCCTGGGCGTCGTATCGCCCAGGTCCAGCTGGGGCTCGATGCTGGCGTCCGGCCAGGACGACCTGAGCCAGGCTTGGTGGATCGCCTTCTTCCCCGGCCTCGCGATCACCGTCCTCGTCCTGCTCGTGAACCTCCTCGGAGACGCCCTGCTGACGCACCACGACCCACGACAGAGGCGGCGATGACCGAACTGCTCACAGTCTCAGGGCTGTCCATCACGGCCCGGCTCCCCAACCGTGACCTCCGGCTCCTCGACAAGGTGGACCTGGACGTCAGGAAGGGCGAAGTCCTTGGCGTCGTCGGTGAGTCCGGGAGCGGCAAGACGACGCTCGCACGTTCCATCGTCGGCCTGCTCGAGCGCAATGTGCGCATCGACGGAGGGTCCATCTCACTGATGGGCGAGCAGATCGTCGCGCCAGGACTGGACCGCAGCGCGCAGGTTCGCGGCTCCGCACTCGGGATGGTCTTCCAGGACGCCTCCCGGTCGCTGAACCCGCTCATGAAGGTGCGCACCCACCTGGCCGAAGTCCTCCGCCGGCATGTCCCCGGCATCGACAAGCAGGACATCCGACGCAGGTCCGTGGAGGTGCTTGAGCACATGCGCATCACCGACACGGCGCGTGTGCTCGACAGCTACCCGCACCAGTTGTCGGGAGGACTTCGGCAGAGGGTCGCCATCGGCCTCGCCGTGGTCACCCGTCCCTCCCTGGTCATCGCCGACGAGTGCACGACGGCGCTCGACGTCACCACCCAGGCCAAGGTCGTCGAACTGTTCCGCACCCTCGTCGACGAACTCGGCATCGGGCTGCTGTTCGTCACCCATGACCTGATGCTCGCCAGCGACCTGTGCGACCGCATTGCGGTGATGAGGGCCGGCCGCGTCGTGGAGGAGGGCAACGTCACAGAGGTGCTCGACCACCCGGAACAGGACTACACACGGCTGCTGCTGGCGGCCATCCCCACCTGGAAGTAGAAGGGAGACTGGCCGGCTATGCCTGATCAGCACGGCATCGACGCGTACGCGGCGTATCTGCCCGCGTACGCGCTCAACAGCAACAGCCTCGAAGGTGCCCCACCCGCACACCCGGGTCCCGTCCGCAGCGTGGCCGGTTTCGACGAGGACGCCGTCACGATGGCCGTCGAGGCCCTGCGGCACATCGTGGGCGGTACCGCAACGGGACACCAGCTCCTGCTGGCGACCACCAGCGCTCCGTACGAGGCCAAGACCGCAGCCGGCATCGTGCACGAGGCCCTCGGCCTCGACCCGGGTGCGGCCGCCGTCGACCTGCGCGGGCACCGCTCCGGCGCGTCCGCCCTCGATCTCGTCACGCGTACCGGCGCCTGCGCGGCGATGGCCGACATCCGCTTCACCCGTCCGGGTGCCCCGGACGAGCTGGCCCAGGGCGACGCCGGCGCTGCCTTCGTCGGCGGCCGGCGTGCCGCGGTCCTGCTGTCGCGCGCCGGGCGCACCACCGAGCTGCTCGAACGGTGGCGGCTCCCCGGAGAGCAGCACGACCGTGTGTGGGACGAGAGGTTCACCGCCGACATCCTCAGAACCGCCGCCGTCCGGGCGGCCAGGCATGCCCTGGCCGACGCCGGACTGGACACCGCCGACCATGTTGTCGTGTCATCGTCCAACGCCCGTGCCGCGGCCGCCGTTCGCAGGGCCCTGGGAGGCTCGGGGGAGGATGCCAGGATCGAGCGCGCGACCGGCTTCACCGGCGCCGCACACCCCGGTCTCCTGCTGGCCGCGGCCCTCGACGAGGCGCAGCCGGGTCAGACCGTCCTGCTGGTCTCGGCCACCGAAGGTGCGGACGCGTTTGTGTTCCGCGTCGGTGACGGCGTCCGCTCCGCCCGCGGCGGCCCGTCGGTCCGCGAGCAGATCCAGGACCGGCAGGTCCTCGCCTACGGCCGCTATCTGCGCTGGCGCGGGCTCCTCGACGTGCAGGGACCGGCCCGCCCGGCGGCACCGGCCCCCGCGGCACCGCCGATGCACCGCCGCGCCGGCTGGAAGTTCCGCCTGGAAGGCAGCCGGTGCGGCGCGTGTGGGTCGATCACCGCACCGCCCGGCCGCGTCTGCGCTTCGTGCGGCATCGCCGGCCATGCCGACGCGCGGAGCAAGGTGTCGCTGCGCGACAAGGTCGCCAGGGTCGTCTCGGTCACCCAGGACCACCTGACCACGATGCCGGAACCCGAGGTCGCGATCGTCATCGCCGACGTCGACGGAGGAGGCCGCCTCAGCGCCTACGCCACGGATGCCCCGGCCGAAGACGTCGTCGTCGGCATGGAGATGGTGCCGACGTTCCGTCGGCTCTGGACGACGGACGCGATCCACAACTACTTCTGGAAGCTCCGCCCGCGGAAGGACTGCCACTGATGGCGAACAGGAGGATGGCCCACGACGTTGCGATCGTCGCGATGGGCTGCACCCCGTTCCGGGACCACTGGAACTCCTCGGCCGACGACCTGCTCGTCGACGCGGTCCAGGACTGCCTCGGCTCCCTGCCCGCGGTGTCCCTGGACGACATCGACGCCTTCTGGGTCGGCACGCAGGGCTCGGGCATGTCCGGCCAGACGCTCGCCCGCCCGCTGCGCCTGTCCGGCAAACCGGTCACCCGCGTCGAGAACTACTGCGCCACCGGGTCCGAGGCGTTCCGCAACGCCGCGTTCGCCGTCGCTTCCGGCGCCTACGACATGGTCATGGCGGCCGGTGTGGAGAAGCTGAAGGACAGCTCCCAGGCGGGTCTCTCGGCCGTCTACCCGCCGGCCGACGGCACCGACGTCGACTGGACCGCCCCGGCCGGGTTCTCGCTCCTCGTGCCCGCCTACCAGGACGCCCACGGTGTCGACGACCGCGACATGCGCAGCACCCTGACCAAGGTCGCCGTGAAGAACCACGCGAACGGTGCGCTCAACGAGCGCGCCCAGTTCCGGAAGGCGGTCTCCGCCGAAGCCGTCGAGACCGCGCCGCGCGTGGCCGGCCGGCTCGGCGTCATGGACTGTTCCGGAGTCTCCGACGGCGCGGCCGTGGCCGTCCTGGTCCGTGCCGAGGACGCCTACAAGTACACCGAGAAGCCGGTGTTCCTGCGGGGCATGGGCTTCGTCGCCGGGTCCGGCGCAGGGCTCGCCTCCGACGGGTACGACTTCACCACGTTCCCCGAGGTGGTCACCGCGGCGAAGCAGGCCTATGAGCAGGCGGGGGTCACGGACCCGGCGACGGAGATCTCGCTCGCGGAAGTGCACGACTGCTTCACGCCGACCGAGGTCGTTCTCATGGAGGACCTGGGGTTCTCCCCGCGGGGCAAGGCATGGCGCGACATCCTCGACGGCCGCTACGACCTCGACGGCGCGCTCCCGGTCAACACCGACGGCGGTCTGAAGTCATTCGGCCACCCCATCGGTGCGACGGGCCTGCGGATGATGTTCGAGTGCTTCACCCAGCTGCGCGGTGAGGCCGGCGAACGGCAGGTCCCGAACGCCAGGCTCGCCGTCGCACAGAACCTCGGCGGACAGCCCGGTTCCTGTGTCGCGTTCGTCGCCGTCCTCGGCAGCGAACCCGGGGAGGGCGACCGATGAGCGGCCGGGTCGGCTTCGACGGCCGCGTCGTCATCGTCACCGGCGCCGGCCACGGCATCGGCCGCGCCCACGCCCTCA
This sequence comes from Streptomyces cathayae, assembly GCF_029760955.1. GTDB lineage: Bacteria > Actinomycetota > Actinomycetes > Streptomycetales > Streptomycetaceae > Streptomyces > Streptomyces cathayae. Next base: position 76,546 of record NZ_CP121683.1, on the reverse strand, counting down.
CGCTCGCCGGACACGGCGCGCGCGTGGTGGTCAACGACCTCGGCGGCGCCGTCGACGGATCGGGTTCCTCCGGCGCCGCCGAGCGGGTCGTCGAAGAGATCCGTGCCCGCGGTGGCACGGCCACCGCGTCGGCCGGCTCCGTCGCGACCGTCGAAGGCGGTGCCGCACTTGTCCGGAAGGCCATCGACGAGTTCGGCCGTGTCGACGCGGTCATCCACAACGCCGGCATCCTCCGCGACCGCACCCTCGCGAAGATGAGCGACGAGGACGTCAGCGCGGTCCTGGACGTCCATCTGGCGGGCGCGTTCAACGTCCTGCGCCCCGCGTGGCCGCACATGGTCGAGCAGGGCTACGGCCGCATCGTGCTCACCACGTCGTCGTCCGGGCTCCTCGGTACCTTCGGCCAGTCCAGTTACGGTGCCGCGAAGGCCGGCCTCATCGGTCTGATGAACGTGCTCTCCCTGGAGGGGGCGCGAAGCGGCATTCTGGTCAACGCGCTGTCGCCGACCGCCGCGACCCGGATGACCGAGGGCCTGCTCGGGGAGCTCGCCGACCGGTTCGACCCGCAGCACGTCGCCGCGGTCGGCACCTTCCTCGCCTCCGAGCAGTGCGAGCTGAACCGGCAGATCTTCACCGTCGGCGGCGGCCGGGTCGGACGCATCTTCCTCGGCGTCACCCCCGGCTGGTACTCCGGAGAGAAACCGGCGTCGCCCGACGACGTCCTCGACGCGCTGGACGACATCTGCTCCCTGGACGACTTCATCGTCCCGGAGAGCGGCGCCGATGAGGTCGCCCTCATCCAGAAAGTCATCGGCACCGCCGACTGACTCCGAATGCCAGGAAAGCGAAGCACCATGCCTGTCAGCGAAGTTCACCACGTCGCGATGACGGTCTCCGACGTCGACCGCGCCGCCGACTTCTACGAGAAGGCCCTCGGCTACACCAGGACCCTGCGGTCCAACGTCGGCGGCCCCGGCATCGAGGACTCCCTCGGCCTGCCCAAGGGAACAACCGGCAAGGTCCAGTACATGCAGGGCCCGACCCAGATCGGGCAGCTCGAACTCATTGAGTGGAACGGCACCACGCAGCGCACCGCGACCGCCGGCCACCTCGAACTCGGTATGTTCCTGCTCAGCTTCCAGGTGCCCCTGGATGAGATCGACGATCTCTACCATCGGTTGACCGACCTCGGCGCCGAATGTCTCTCCCCGCCGAACCGGGTCCTGCTCGAGAACTACGGCTACATCACCGCCTTCGCGGCCCGCGACCTCGACGGGAACCTGCTCGAGTTCGTGAGCCTGCCGAGCCGTGAGGAGATCCTCGCCTTCCGCCGGGGGGAAACCAGTGGCCACTAACAACTTCGCCGAGATCCTCCGCGGCCAGGCGATTCGCCGCGCGGACCGTGAAGCCCTGGTCGACGGGGACCGGCGGTGGACCTACGCCGAACTCGACGCCGATGTCGACAGGTACGCGGGCGCCCTGCTCAGTGCGGGTGTCGGTGCGACCGATCTCGTCGGTGTGCTCGGTCGGAACACCGCCAGGTACGTCATCGAGCTGCTCGCACTCGCCCGCATCGGGGCTGTCTCCGTACCGCTCAACTGGCGGTTGCACGTCAACGAACAGGCCTACATCATCAAGCAGGCTGGCATCACCTGCCTGCTGTACGACGACGACTTCCGTGAAGACGCCGCGGCGCTGAAGGCCGCGACAGGGCTTCGGGCGCTGGTGGCGAACGGGCAGGACGCGGTTCCCGGAAGCGACCGCATGGATCAGCTCCTCGCCGCGCAGCCCCCGGGTGTCCGGATTGCGGATGCGGAGAAGGACGCCGACGACATGCACCGGCTTCTCTACACCTCCGGTACCACCGCACACCCCAAGGGCGTCGTCCACACCTACGGCAACCTGGCTGCCAACCACCGCGCTCAGGTGCTCGAACTCGAGTTGACCCAGAACGACCGCATCCTCATCACGGCCCCGCTCTTCCACGTCAGCGGCTTGGAGGCGCCCGGTCTCGCCACGTTCGTGGCCGGTGCCACCATGGTGCTCACCCCAACGTTCAAGCCCGAGGACATCGCCCGGATCGCGGCAGAGGAACGAGCCACTGGGATGGTCCTCGCCGCGCAGATCCTGTTCGGCGTGCTGGGCCTGGACCCCGCGCCGGATCTGAGCAGGCTCCGCTATCTGCTCTTCGCCGGCGTCGCCCCGAGCGTCCGGCGCCGGGTCAAGAGCCTGCTTCCCCACGTGCGGTTGGTCGACACGTTCGGTATGACCGAACTCTGCAACGGCGTCTGCTACATGGACGCCGCGCACGAGGAGTCCAAGGTGGGCGCCCTCGGAGTCCCCTTCCCCGGCGTTCACATCCGCATCGTCGACGAGGACTTCCGCGAGGTCCCCGCGGGAGAGGAAGGCGAGATCATCGTCCGCGGCGACAAGGTCTCGCCCGGCTACTGGAACGATGACGAAGCCAACCGGCGCACCCGCCGCGACGGATGGTTCCTCACCGGTGACGTCGGTCGCGTGGACGCCGACGGTTACTTGTGGTTCGTCGACCGGCGCACCGACCTCATCAAGTCCGGCGGCGAGAACGTCGCCGGCGCCGAGATCGAACGCGTCATCGCCCAACACCCCGACGTCGCCGAAGTCGCCGTCATCGGGGTCCCCGACGAGAAGTGGGACGAGGTCCCGAAGGCGTTCATCATCCTCCGCGGCTCCGCCACCGCGACCGCCGGTGACATCCGGCAGCATTGCCTGGACAACCTGGCGAGGTACAAGGTGCCCAAGTACATCGCCCTGGTCGACACGCTGCCGCGCAACGATTCCGGGAAGGTCCTGAAGAAGCGGCTTCGGGAACAGGAGGCCGGGAAGTGAGCACTGCCAACCTCGCACGGACGCTCGCGCTGAACGCCATCCGCTTCGCGGACAGGGACGCCCTCGTGTTCGAGGGACGGCGCTGGACCTACCGCGACTTGGATGCCGACGTGAACGCGCTCGCCGCCGGTCTGGCCGCAGACGGGGTGCGGCGCGAGAGCCGCGTCGCGATCGTGGCCAACAACGTCCCCGAGTTCCTCATCCTGTCCCTTGCGCTGAGCAGGCTCGGCGCGGTGTTCGTTCCACTGAACTACCGGCTCACCCCGGGGGAAGTAGCGCACCTGCTGCGGCACGCGGGTGTGGAGGCGGTCGCAACCGTTCCCGAGTATGCCGACCTCACGGTACGAGCGGCCGCAGAACTCCCGCATCTGCGCCGCTACTCCCTCGAGTACATCGACGACTCCTGGACCGACGTCGCGAGCCTCATCGACGCGCATCGCGGAGCGAAGGTGGCCGATGCCGTGCTCGACGGATCCGGGCTGCAGCGGATCGTCTACACGTCGGGAACCACCAGCCTCCCCAAGGGCGTCCTGCTCACCCACGGCAACGTGAACGCCAACATGCACGCCCAGATCGTCGAGCTCGGGCTCCGTCCGACCGACCGGATCCTGAACTTCGCGCCGCTCTACCACGTCGGCGGCACCGACCTCCCCGGCTATGCGATCTGGCACGTCGGCGGTTGCATGGTCCTTCAGCGCCGCTTCGATCCGGCCGACATCCTCGCCGCGGTCGAGGCCGAAGGCATCACCGGAATGGTCGTGGCCGCCACGATGCTCGACATGATCCGCCGCAGAGCCGAAGGAGCGGAAGCGGACCTCAGCATGGTCCGGTGGCTGATCTTCTCCCAGGTGACCTCGGCGCTCTTCAAGGTCGCACGCGAGCTGTTCCCGAACGCCAGACTCATCGAGGGCTACGGCCTCACCGAAACATGCAGCGGACTCACCTACCTCGACGAAGCCCACATGGAGTCCAAGCAGGGCTCCGTCGGTATTCCCGTCCCGTGGGTCGAGGTCCGTGTCGTCGACCCCGACGGCAACGACGTCGGGGTCGGGGAGGACGGCGAGATCATCGCACGCGGTCCGAAGGTCAGCCCCGGCTATCTCGACGACCCGAAAGCGACCGCGCACGCCTTCCGCGACGGCTGGTTCCACACGGGCGACGTCGGCTGCCTCGACGAGGACGGATACCTCTACATCCGCGACCGGCTCAAGGACATGATCCGCAGCGGCGGCGAGAACATGTCCAGTGCCGAGATCGAGAACGTCCTCGCCGACCATCCACTGGTCCTGTCGGCCTCCGTCGTCGGGGCACCCCACCCCACGTGGCAGGAAGTGCCGGTTGCGTTCGCCGTCGGCCGGCCCGGCCTTCAGGCAGCGGACCTCATCGCGCACGCCCGCGAACGTCTCGGAAAGTTCAAGGTGCCCAAGGAGGTCTACCTCGTCGAGAAGCTCCCGACGAACCCGTCCGGCAAGATCCTCAAGCGGGAACTGCGCGAACTGCGGCCGTCGCTGACGCCCGACTGGGTCTATCGGCGTGGCGAGTGACGGCAGGAGCTGGTGATGCCATCCCGCGCGCAGCTGGTCAGGCGGTCGGCGAGCGGGGTGCTGCCACGATCGACGTCCCGTGGTGCCCGATGTTCAGACCTTCGCGCCGTGCAGGAGTGCCAGGGTGTGGATGAGCGCGAACCGGCGGGTACCCGGCCCGAGCTCGTCCCACGGCTTCGGCCATGTCAGATGCGGTGCGATCTCCCACGCCGTCCCATGGTCCGCGAGCAGCCCGCGGACCTTCTCGACCTCACGCTGGTGGAACGCCTTGAGCTCCATCGCCCGCTCGGCGACATCGCGGTAGGCGAACTGATGCGCAGGGCAGGCGATCTCCGCCCCCAGGTCCCGGATCCGGTCCAGGGTGCCGAACAGGTCCGCGGCCGGGTTGTCCTCCGGCAGGCTCGGAATCGCCAATTGCGTGGGTCCCTCGGGCATCATCGTGTCGCCGGTGAACACCAGCCCCTGCGAGACGAAGATCGTGTGCCCGTAGGTGTGCCCGGGGGCGTGGATGGCTCGCACGGTCACGTCGCCGAACCTAAAGTCGATGTCCTCAGTGAGGGCGACATCGAGGTCAAGGCTCTCGGAGTGCTTCGCCACCTTGCCGGCTTCGGCATACATCGACTCGACGACATCGTCGGGGGCGCCCGTCATGACCAGCGCTGTGTGCAGCTGCGTCAGGAACCGGCCGCGCCCCCGGTGCAGGAAGGCGAAGTCGTCGTCCTGGTGCATCACGATCTGTGCGCCGGAGACGTCGCGGACCCGGTCGGCGAATCCGACGTGGTCGGGGTGGTTGTGGGTGAGGAGCACCGCCCGAATGGACTTGGGGCTCCGCCCGATCCGCTCCAGCGCCTCCTGGAACGACGCCCAGCAGGTGGGATGCTCGTAGCCGGCGTCGATGAGGACCGGACCCTCGGGTGTCTCGATCAGATAGACGATGACGGAATGCAGGGGGCTTCCGTGAAGCGGTACCGGCACCGACCAGACGCCGTCGACGACCGGGGTCGGGCCGGACACCTCGCGGGCTCGGTAGCTGGCCGCGTGCTCTTTGCTCACCGGTATGGACATGGCTTGTAATCCCATCTACTCTTCGAAGAAGATACCGAACAGTCGGAATCAAATGCAAGGAGTGGCATGCGCGAGGACCAGGTGGGCTTCCGGCTCTGGGCCGCGTCGCATCCGGAGCTGGAAGCGGTCATCACCGCCGACGACCAGAGGTTTACCTACGGGGAGCTGTTCGCCGAGGTGAACCGCGTCTCGCACGGGTTGCGCGAGCGGTGCGGCCTCGTCGAGGGCGACACGGTGGCGTGCGTGATGGCCAACAGCGTGGGGATGGTCGCGCTCTATCTCGCAGCGATGCAGTCCGGGCTGTACCTCGTCACGGTCAACTACCACCTCACCGCTCCGGAGATCGCCTACATCCTTGAGGACTGCGACGCCAGAGTGGTCGTCTGCTCCGACCGCGTCGAGGAGACCGTGGCCACCGCGGCTGACCCGCTCGGCCTCCCCGTGTTCGTCGACGGCAGGGCGGCGGCCGCGCGTTCGCTCTCGGAGCTGACCGACCGCATGGCGACCACTGACCCGGAGGACACCCCGGCCGGGTCGCTGATGATGTACACCTCCGGCACCACCGGCCGCCCCAAGGGCGTGAAACGGCCCTTGAGCGGCCTCGACGCCGACACCGGCGCGCTCGCCTACAGGTGGCTGTTCAAGGAGTTCGGGATGACCCGTGAGGCGTTCGGGTCCTGGCTGGTGTCATCGCCGATGTACCACTCCGCGAGCATCACGCCCGCGATGGGCGCACTGCATGCCGGCGGCACCCTGGTCCTGATGGACGGCTGGACCCCCGAGGGCTTCCTCAGGCGGGTCGAGCAGCACAGGATCACCGGGTCCAGCATGGTCCCGACCCACTTCTTCCGGCTGCTGCAACTGCCCGAGGCGGTCCGCGAGTGCCACGACATGTCGTCGCTGCAGTACGTGCTCCACGGTGCCGCGCCGTGCCCGCGCGAGATCAAGCAGCGAATCCTCGACTGGTTCGGTCCGGTCGTCTACGAGTACTACGGCTCGACGGAGGTCGGTACCACCATCGCGCGCCCGCACGAATGGCTCGCCCACCCCGGGACCGTGGGGCGGCCCGCGTCGATCTCGACCCTGCGCATCCTGGACACCCGGGGCAACGAGGTGCCCACCGGCGAGACCGGCATCATCTACATGCGCCAGGGCGACGACCGGATGGAGTACCACAAGGATCCCCGCAAGACCGACGGGTCGCGCCGCGACGGCCTGACGACCGTCTGGGACGTCGGCCACGTCGACGAGGACGGGTTCCTGTACATCACCGGTCGTGTCTCCGAGCTCATCCTGGTCGGCGGGGTGAACGTGTACCCGGCCGAGATCGAGAACGCCCTCATCGGGCACGAGTGGGTCGCCGACGTAGGTGTCACCGGCACGCCCGACCAGGAGTACGGCGAGGTCCCGGTCGCCCACATCGCGCTGACCGACGACGCGCCCGACGAGGCGACGGCCGTGGAGACGCTGCGGTCCTACCTGTCCGAGCGGTTGGCGAAGCCGAAGCTGCCGAAGGCGTACTTCGTGCACGAGACGTTGCCGCGCGATCCCAACGGAAAGCTGTACAAGACCCGGCTCGCCGGTGCCGAGGACGTCTCCGGCGCGGGCCCGGCGACCGACGACATGGTGGGAGGCGGACATGGACTTCGATGACAGCGATGCCGATCTGGCGTTCCGGCGCGAGGTCGGCAGCTGGCTCGACGAGGCACTGGAGGACGTGCCCGACCAGGAGGACCTCTCGCAGGAGGAGCGCGAGCACTGGTCGCGCGTGTGGCAGGACCGGTTGTGCGCAGCGAACTGGGCCGGACTGTCCTGGCCGGTGGAGCACGGTGGCCGCGGCATGGACTCGCTGGCTCAGGCGATCTTCAACGAGGAGGCCGCGGTCCGCGGGGCGCCGTACCCGCTGAACGGTGTCGGCATGATGCTGGCCGGGCCGACCATCGTCGCGCACGGCACCGCCGCGCAGCAGGCCCGCCACCTGCCCGGGATCCTCACGGGCGAGACCTACTGGTGCCAGGGATTCAGTGAGCCGGGCTCCGGATCGGACCTAGCGAGCCTGCGCACCTCGGCGGTCCGGGTCGACGGCGGCTGGCTCGTCAACGGCTCGAAGATCTGGACGTCGAACGCCCACAACGCCTCGAAGTGCCTGCTCCTGGCACGGACCGACTCCGAAGCGCCCAAGCACCAGGGCATCTCCTACTTCCTGGCGCCGATGGACAGGTTCACCGTGAGACCGCTGGTCATGATCAACGGCGACACCGAGTTCAACGAGATGTTCCTCGACGACGTATTCGTCCCGGACGAGGACGTCCTCGGCGGTGTCGGGAACGGCTGGAAGGTCGCCCTGACCACGCTCGCGTTCGAGCGGGGCAGCATGGCGCTCAACCTGTGGGTGTGGGCACGTCAGGCCGTCGATCGGCTGATCGACCTCGCGGTCGAGCGCGGCGTCGCCGACGGCACCGCGTTCATCGACACCGTCGGCGCCCTCCAGTGCGACGCCGAAGCGGTGCGCATCGGCTCGATGCGCATGCTCGGCGAAAGCCAGGCCGGCGGCGTCCCCGGCCCGGAGACCTCCGCGCTGAAGAGCCTGTGGGCCGGTGTCGTCCAGAACGCCAACCGGCTCGCCGTCCAGCTCGACGAAGCCGGCGGGGTCCTCCTCGACGGCGACGGCGCCGCCGCCCGGATGCGCCGCTACCTCCGCGCCCGTGCCCACACCATCGAGGGCGGCACCGAAGAAGTCCAGAAGTCGATCCTCGCGGAGCGGGTGCTGAGCCTGCCGCGTTCACGCTGAGCGGAGTCGCCGCATGCGAGCAGCCTTCACCCACGACCAGCTCGACATCGAGAAGACCGTCCGAACCCTCGCCCAGCGCGAGAGCAAGCGGGCGCGTGACGCGCTCGCCGGACCGTGGAGCGCGCCGGAGTGCGACACCACGCTGCTGCGGGACTTCGGCCTCCTCGGCGTCCCCGAGTCGGCGGGCGGCATCGGCTCGAGCCTCATCGACCTGCTGGTGGCCGTCGAGGTGCTCGGCGAGCACCTCGTGCCGAGCCGCTTCCCGTCGCACGCCGCCGCAGTCCAGTTGGCGACCGCGCTCGGCCCTCTGCCCGACGACGTGCTTGAGGGCCGCCGGATCCTCACCCCCGCGGCCGACGCGCCCGGAACACCGGGATGGGCGGACCGCTCCGGCTGCGCAGGGCCCATCCGCACGCTGGTTCGGTATGCCGACCACGCCGACGGAATCGCGGCACTGGGTACCGAGGGCGTCTGGATCGCCGACCCGGCCGGCATCACCCCTCGCGAGTCGTTCGATCCGTCGGTGCCGCTGGCGGACGTGACCCTGGGCGAGCCGGAGAGCGCCGCGCCGGTGGGTGCGGGCGCCCAGCGCGCCACGCTGGTCGTCGCCGCCGAACTCTGCGGTGTCGCCCAAGGCGCCATAGGCCTCGCCGCCGATTACGCCAGGACGCGGCAGCAGTTCGGCCGCGTCATCGGTTCGTTCCAGGCGGTCGCGTTCCAGCTCGCCGAGGCGGCAACGGCCCGGAAGGCGGCCTGGGATCTGGCGCTGTACGCCGCGTGGGCCGTCGACAACGGCCGCCCGGACGCCGGGATCCAGGTGCACGCCGCCAAGGCGGCCGCCGGGAAGGCCGCCGTCTTCGCCGCGGAGCGCTGCATCCAGGTCCACGGCGGCATGGGCATCACCGTGGAGGCGGACCCGCACCTGTACCTGCGGCGCGCCCTGGTCCTGGACGCGTTGCTGGGCCGTGGTTCGTGGCACCGCCGCCGTGCCGGAGAACTGCGCATCGCCGCCCGGAGGCCGACGGCTCAGGCCTGAGGGCCCGGCTCGCACCCTTGCGGGTGCAAGCCCGCCCGCATTAACATACCGTCTGGTCGGAACGAATTAGGAGTGGTCGTGAAATTCGGAATCATGAACCTGTTCCCGGTGGGTGACGGGGAGTCTGACCATCAGGTGCTCCGCGAGACACTCGAAGAGATCGAGCTCGCGGACGAGCTCGGCTTCGACTCGGTCTGGCTGGCCGAGCACCACTTCTCCAAGTACGGCGTCCTCGGCAGCCCGGTGAGCTTCGGGATGGCCGTCGCCGAACGCACCAAGCGCATCACCATCGGCACCGCGGTGCTGGTCCTGCCACTGCACAACCCGCTCCGGCTGGCCGAAGACATCGCAGCGCTCGACGTGCTCTCCCGTGGCCGGGTCTCGATCGGCGTGGGCCGCGGCTACCAGGCCTTGGAATTCTCCGGCTTCGGCATCCCGCTGGAGGAGTCCAAGATCCGCTACCAGGAGACCCTGGAGGTGCTCCGGCTGGCGCTCTCCCAGGAGAACTTCTCGTACCACGGTGAGATCTTCCACTACGACAACGTCACCACCTATCCACGGCCGTACACCGCGGGTGGTCCGCCGATCCTGCAGGGAACCGTGTCGCCGGAGAGCTTCCGCAGCCGCGGGGAGATCGGCGAGCCGATCATCACCTCGCCGAACTTCACCCCGCTCGGCATCATGCAGAAGAACTTCTCCCTCTACCGGGCGGCCATGGAGGAGAACGGCTTCGACATCTCCACCTACGACCTGCCATTCATGCAGCAGGTCTGGTGCGGTGAGAGCCAGGAGGAGCTCCGTGCGGCCGCCCAGGCAGCCCTGACCTACTACAAGTCGGTCGGCAAGGTCATCCCGGGCTCGGAGGAGGCCATGGAGCAGGAGCGGTCCTACTACGAGGCGGTGGCGAAGAACATCGAGCTGCTGACTCTCGAGCAAACGCTGACGCACGGCGGCAACTTCGGCTCCGCGCAGCGCGTCATCGAGACCATCGAGATGCTGCGCGAGCAGCTCGGCATCAACCACTACATCAGCTGGCTGCGCATCCCGTCGCTGGACCGCAAGGCCGCCCTGAAGTCGATGGAGGAGTTCGCGGAGAAGGTCATCCCGCACTTCCGCACCGGTGACCCGTCGGACGGGGTCGCGGTCAAGGCGGTCGCCGAGTGAAGATCAGCTGCTTCCTGAGCGCGCAGTTCGACCCGGCGGCGTCGGCCGTCGAGGGGATCGACAACGTGGTGACGCAGGCGGCCACCGCGGAGGCCGCCGGTTTCCACGCGGTCTACCTCGGCCACCACTACCTGGCGCAGTCGGCGTTCGTCCAGCCGATCCCGCTCGCCGGCTACCTCGCGTCGGCCACCTCGCGGGTGCGGATCGGGTTCGGTGTCCTTCTGGCGCCGTTGCTGAACCCGGTGGCCCTGGCCGAGGAGCTCGTCTCGCTCGACGTGCTGTCCCGCGGCCGGCTCACCGTCGGCATGGGCGCCGGATACCGCAGGCGTGAGACCGCCGCCTTCGGCGTCGAGTGGGGCGACCGCCTGCGGCGCCTGCGCGAGTACGTGCCGATCCTGCGGTCGCTGTGGAACGGCGAGGCGATCGACATCGCCGGCAGCTGGGGCGAGGCTCCCCGTGCCTCCCTGGCTCTGCGCCCGGTCCAGCCCGGCGGCCCCCCGCTGTGGATCGGGGCCTTCGCCGAGCCGGCCGTCCGCCGTGCCGCACGCCTGGACACCCCTTGGCTCATCGGTCCGAAGGGGAACGACGCGGAGCTCGCCCGTCTGCTCGGCATCTACCGCGACGAGCTGGCCGAGCGGGGATTCTCGCCGGAACGGGAGTACCCGATGACCCGGGAGGCGTTCATCGCCGACACCCACCACGCCGCTGTCGCCGGGGTCCGCCCGCACATGGAGCGCCAGTACTCGGGCTACAAGTCGTGGGACGACGCCCAGTCGTTGGACCTGGACCGGTACCTGGCCGAGGACTGCCTCGTCGGGACCGCCGACGAGATCGTCGAGAAGCTCCAGCGGTGGGAGTCCGAACTCGGCATCACCGAGGTCTCGCTGCGGCTCCAGTTCGTGGGAGCCGGACAGGACGAGGCGATGGAGCAGATCGCCCGGTTCGGCACCGAGGTCATCCCGCGCGTCGACTCGCGGGCCGTGAGCGAGGTGGGCCGATGACGAACGCGAACCTCGCCGGCATCATCGAGAGCCGCTGCCAGGACCGTGCGGCGCTGCCCGGTCTGCACGGCGAGCACGGCCGCTCCTGGACGTTCGACCAGATCGACCTGCTCGCCGGTGGCGTCGCACAGGCGCTGCGTGCCGAGGGCATCGGTGCCGGAGACCGGGTCGCTTTCTACCTGACCAACGGCCCCGAGACCGTGTTCTTCCTGTTCGGCGCCTGGAAGCTCGGCGCCGTCCCGGTGACCGTCAGCAGCCTGTACAACGCCTCGGAGCTGGCCGAGTCGGTCGCGAAAACCCACCCGAGGCTGCTGCTGGTCGACGGTCGGCGCAGCGACGTCGTCGCGGAGTTCCGCGCCGGTTCCGACCTCCCGGTCCGCTCGATCACCGACGCGGTTCCCGGCGTCGAGCCGCTGGCGTGGAAGAACGAGACGAGGGTGCGTGCGGTCGAGGTGGCCGCCGACTCCGAAGCCTGCATCCTCTTCACCGGGGGGACCACCGGCCGCCCCAAGGCCGTCAGCGTCACCCACGGCGGCACCCGCGGGTCGCTGGAGCGGCTCGCCCGCGTGTCCACCGGCACCGACAAGCAGGGCACGGCTCCGCCAGACGCCAAGCCGAACCTCATCGCCCTGCCGCTGTTCCACAGCGGTGGCCAGCACTCGCTGCTCTTCGCCTACTTCGTAGGACGCGCCGCAGTCGTGTGGGAGCGGTTCGGCATCGACCGCCTGGCCGATCTGATGGAGCGCTTCCGGTTCGACAACTTCTTCTTCCTGCCGACGATGGTCTTCGACATCGTGCACGCCGAACGTCACCTGCCGTTCGCCGGGGTCAAGTCGGTCCTGGTGGCCGGCCAGGCCATCTCGTGGCAGATCCGACGTGGGTTCGAAGAGCGCTACAACGTGCCGATCCTGGTCAACTACGGCTCCACCGAGGCCGGGCACATCGCCGGCTGGAACGGCAAGGACATGAAGGCCGGCCTGTGGAAGCCGGGCTCGGCGGGCAAGGTCTACCCGGGGGTCGATCTCGAGATCCGCGACGACGACGGAAACGTGCTCCCCCCCGGGTCCGAGGGCGAAATTGTCGTCCGTTCCGAGCTCACCAAGGGCTATGTCGACGACGCCGAGGCTTCCGCGGAGCTCGTCCGCGACGGCTGGGTGCACACCGGCGACATGGGCTACATCGACGAGGACGAGGTCCTGTGGCTTGCCGGCCGCAAGCGCGACATGATCAAGTGCGGCGGTTTCCAGGTCTGGCCCGAGGAGATCGAGGACGAACTGCGCGAGCACCCCCTGGTGCACGATGTCCGCGTCCTCGGCTTTCCTGACGACCGCCTCGGCGAGATCCCGGTGGCGCTGGTCGTGCGCGAGCACGACGACTCGGTCTGCGACGACCGGTTGTCCGCGGCGATCGTCGAGTTCGCCCGTGACCGGCTCGCGCACTTCAAGACGCCACGGAGGATCCAGTTCGTGCCCGCACTCGAGCGCAGCGAGACCGGCAAGATCAGCCGTGTCTCTGTGCCGGCCCCCGACGGAGGTGGGAGCACATGAAGTTCGGAATCATGGCGTCGCACCAGTACCCGCACACCGACGACCTCGGCAAGCACCTGAGCGACCTGTTCGGAACCGTCGAACTCGCCGCCGAGCTGGGCTACGACTCGGTGTGGACCATCAACCACTTCCAGTCGAACCTGGCCACGCCGCAGCCGATCTCCATGATGGCGAGCCTCATCCCCCGCTCGGGGAACATGACGCTCGGCACCGGAATCCTGCTGCTGCCGTTGTTTCACCCGGTGCACGTCGCCGAGGAGTTCGCGAGCCTGGACCACCTGTCCGGCGGCCGCGTCGTGCTCGGCGTCGGCGCCGGCTACCGGGAGAACGAGTTCGCCGCGTTCGGCATCGATCCGGACACCCGGTTCCGTCGCCTGGACGAGAGCCTGCGACTCATCCGGGCTCTGTGGTCGGGACAGACCGTCTACCAGGAAGGCGAGTTCTACCCGCTGTCGGGCGCCTCCATCGGCGTGCGGCCGCTCACCCCGGGCGGCCCGCCGATCTGGGTCGGTGCCGGCGGCAGGAAGGCCGTCCGCCGCGCGGCCCGGCTCGGCGACGCCTGGTACGCGCCGGGGAACTCGCCGAACCCGAGGTTCCTTCCCGACCAGCTCGCCGTGTACGACGACGCGCTCGTGGAGTCGGGCAAGGACCCGGCGACAGTGGAGCGACCGGTCGGCGTCGAGCTGTACTGCGCCCCGACCACCGAGCAGGCGGTCGAGGAGGCTCTCCCGCACGCGCGGACCGAGTACGCGACGTACGCGGAATACCCGGCGCTGCGCTGGCAGCGCGACCGTTTCGACGACCTCGTCGCGAACACCCTGCTACTCGGGTCACCGGAGTTCCTGATCGAGCGGATCTCCGCCCTGCGCGACCTGGGCTTCAACCACATCATCTTCCGACCGGGCTGGCTGGGCATGCCGACCGAGAAGGTGCGCGCCTCGCTTCGGCTCTTCGCCAGCGAGGTGTTCCCCGCATTCCGCTGACGGCCGCCCCGTGGGCTACCGACCAACCGATGGACAAGAGAGGGAAGCTGTGAAGAAGACAGAAGCCGAGCTCCTGGAGAACCAGTGGGACGTCGAGAACATGGAGGTCGACCCCGAGGTCCTCGCCAAGTACGTCCGCTACGACGTAGATGAGGAGCGGGCCGTCGCGACGATCACCTTCGACCGTCCGGAGCGGCTCAACGCGATCCCGGTCGCCGCGTTCGAGCGGGTCGGTGACCTGGTCCGTGAGGCCGAGACCGACGACCGGGTCAAGGTCATCGTCTTCAAGGGCGAGGGCGATCACTTCGGCACCGGCGCGGACGCCTCCGAGCTGGGCCACTACATCGGGTACAAGTCCGGCACCGACAAGGCTTCGCGCCGCCGTCCGGCACAGCGCCAGCGGATCCTGCCCGACCGGAATGTGCTGAGCTCGGGCTTCACCCGTCCGATCATCGAGTCGCTGAAGGCGACCATCTGCCAGGTGCAGGGCTACTGCTACGGCGGCCACTTCCAGATCGCCCTCTCGGCCGACATCGTGATCGCCTCCCCGGATGCCAAGTTCACCCACCCAGCATTCCGCTACCTCGGCCCCGCTCCGCAGGACATGTACCACTGGATCGAGAAGGTGGGCCTCACGACCATGAAGGACGTCATGCTCACCATGCGCGCCATCGGCGCCGAGGAGGGTGAGCGCAAGGGCCTGGTCACCAAGGTCGTCGAGCGCGACGAGCTCGGGAGGTGGGTCGACGACTACGCGGACGCGATCGCGGTCATGCCGCTGGACTCGCTGATGATGGGCAAGTCGATGATGCAGGTCGTCATGGAGGCGCGTGGCAAGGGCCTCGGCGCGATGACCGGCTGGATCGGCCACGGCTGGGCCACCAACGTCTCCTTCGAGGAGGGCGACTGGAACTTCCTCAAGGAGCGCCACGGGAAGGGCGTCGCCCAGGCGCTCGCCGACCGCGACCGGTTGGTGGCGCCGTACTTCCGGCTCAGCGACAGCCGCTCGCGTGAGGCGTGATCGACCAGTGAAATTCGGCATCCTTCTCGACCACCAGTACGAGCGCGGGGACGACATCGCCCGGCGCACCAGCGAGCTCGTCGAGTACGTCCAGCACATCCGTGACCTCGGCTACGACTCGGTCTTCGGCATCCACCACTACCTGTCCTCACTCAGCACGCCGCAGCCGCTGCCGCTGCTGTCCCGGCTGATCGACCACTCCGGGCGGATGGAGCTCGGCACCGGGATCCTGATCCTGCCCCTGGGGCATCCGGTGCATTGGGCCGAGGAGATCGCGACCATCGACCAGATGTCCGGGGGCCGGTTCGTCCTCGGCATCGGGGCGGGCTACCGGGAGGACGAGTTCGCCTCGTTCGGAATCGAGCGGCGCACCCGCGTCTCCCGGATGAACGAGGCGCTGGAGGTCATGCAGCGGCTGTGGACCGGGGAGAAGGTCACCCACCACGGCAAACACTTCGACCTGGACGGCGTCCGCTGCAGCGTGCTCCCCGTGCAGGAGCCCGGCCCACCAGTGTGGGTGGGTGCCAACGGACCGATCGGCATCAAGCGGATCGCCAACCAGGGGTTGCCCTGGCTGGCGCCCTCGAACGTCCGGCGCAACTGGGCGGTCGGCAACCTCGCCGACTACCGGGAGCAGCGGAGGGCGAGCGGGTTCGGCGAGGAGGGCGCGGTGTTCCCGATCCACCGCGACCTCTGCGTCGCCGACTCCTTCGACGAGGCCTACGCGATCGCCGGGGATGCGGTCCGCCGTTCCTACGGCGAGTACGTCCAGTACGGCATGGACTACTTCGAGTCGCAGTGGGAGGGGATCAAGAGGAAGGCCCTCTTTTTCGGCTCGCCCGACGACATCGCGGTGAAGGTGCAGGACTTCGCCGAGGCCGGCTTCAACCACTTCGTGTTCCGTGCGCAGTGGCTGGGCCTGCCGATGGAGCGGTCGATGGAGATCGTCGAGCGGTTCGCCAGCGAAGTGATGCCGAGGTTCCGCACATGAAGATCGGTCACGTGATCGTTCCGGCCGCCGACCTGGAGGCCCAGCTCAGGTTCTACAACTCGCTCGGTCTGACGACGAAGTTCTGTGACGGCGACCGATACGCCGCCATCACCGACGGAGCGGTCACCATCGGGTTGGCGGACGAGTCGCAACAGCCCGTTGCGGGCCGGACGGTTGTCAGCATCGAGGTCGACGACCTGGACACGTGGGTCGCACGGCTGAGGGCGA
Source organism: Streptomyces cathayae (assembly GCF_029760955.1). GTDB lineage: Bacteria > Actinomycetota > Actinomycetes > Streptomycetales > Streptomycetaceae > Streptomyces > Streptomyces cathayae. Next base: position 60,307 of record NZ_CP121683.1, on the reverse strand, counting down.
CCGGTGCGACCGTGGACGAGCCGGTGGTGGGACCGCACGAGCGTCGCACGGTGGTCACCGACCCGTCCGGCAACCCGGTCGTCATCTACGAGAGGACGGCGTGAGCGACGTCGTTTCTCAACGCGCGCAGCGACGCGGTCACTGCCTGCCGGTGGAGCTGTTCTCCGTGCAGCAGGCGGTCGGCCGGGGCTTCGCAGGCGACGTTGCCGAACCGGACGAGGCCGGGGGCGTGCGCTCACCGTCGCCGGTCGGCTCGCGTCGGGTCCGACTCCGACCACCGCAGCGGCTGCTTGCGTCGTCCCCTTGACGGCGTTCCTGGCGCGTGCGGAGCCGGTCTTCACCGGCTGCTGAACCATGCCGACTCCCGGCGGACCCATGCCCTTGCGGCGGTCTGCCGCGAGCCGGCGAGAGAGGAAGAGAAAGATGAGCATGAGCGATGTGCTGCGCGGCAAGACGATTGCGGTGCTTGGTGGCACCGGCCCTCAGGGCCGCGGCCTGGCTCGCCGTTTCGCCGCCTCCGGACTGGACGTCGTTCTCGGGTCGCGCTCGGCCGAGCGCGCCGCGGAGACCGCTGCCGGCATTCCCGGCAACGTCGCGGGGCTGTCGAACCTCGACGCCGCCTCGGCTGGTGACATCGTCATTGTCGCGGTCCCGTGGGACGGGCACGCCGAGTTGCTCAAGGAGCTCGCACCTGCGTTGGCCGGCAAGGTCGTGGTCGACTGTGTCAACCCTCTCGGGTTCGACAAGCAGGGCGCGTACGCCCTCCACGTCGAAGAAGGCTCGGCGGCCCAGCAGGCGGCCGACATCCTGACCGACGCGACCGTCGTCGGTGCGTTCCACAACGTCTCCGCAGTCGTGCTGAACGACCCGGAGCTCGACTCGGTCGACACCGACGTCCTCGTCCTCGGCGACGACCGCGAGGCCACCGACCTTGTCCAGGAGCTGGCCTCGGTGATTCCGGGTGTGCGCGGCATCTACGGCGGCCGGCTCCGCAACGCGCATCAGGTCGAGGCGCTCACCGCGAACCTCATCTCGGTCAACCGCCGCTACAAGGGCCATGCGGGTCTGCGGGTCACCGATGTCTGAACACATAGGGAGTCCGGTCTGGTCGGCGCGAACAACGACGGAAGGATCGAGGCCCCACCCGCGGAGGCCCTGATGGACGCGTCCTGGTGGATGCGGAACCCGCCCGTGGCACTCGACGGACTCGTCGGCGGGCCACGAAGTCCGGGTTCGTGCTCTGCGAGCGCTTCACCCTTCACCCCGGGTTCCCCCCAGCGCGGCGCATCGTGATCGGGCCCCGCACACGTGGCAGCACTGTTTTCAGCAGCCGGTTTCGTCAGCGGCGACAGAAGTGCTGCCAGACCGGTTACCAACGAAGCGAGGAGGAGTACGTTCATGGAACTCATGGGGACTGCCGCGATCGTCACAGGTGGCGCGTCCGGCCTCGGCGCGGCGACCGCGGATGCCCTCGTCAAGAGGGGGGCGACGGTCTACGTGTTCGACCTCAAGACCTCCAACGACGCTGTCCGAGGCTCGAGCACGCTCGCCGGCGTCGAGTACGTCGATGTCGATGTCACCGACCCCGACGCCGTGCGGGAGGCGGTGGCCCGGGCCGCTGCCGGGACGGAACCGTTGCGTGTCGTCGTCAACTGTGCCGGAATCGCGCCCTCGGAGCGGATCCTCGGCAAGCGCGGCGTCCACAGCCTCGATGCCTACGCGAAGGTCATCGGCGTCAACCTCGTCGGAAGCTTCAACGTCATGGCGCTGGCTGCCGAACAGATCGCGAAGACATCCACCGATGCACACGGCCAGCGCGGCCTCATCGTCAACACCGCCTCGATCGCCGCCTACGACGGCCAGATCGGCCAGGCAGCCTACTCCTCCTCAAAGGGCGGCATCGTGGGTCTCACCCTGCCAGCCGCCCGTGACCTGGCGCAGCACGGCATTCGCGTCATGACGATCGCGCCCGGCGTCATGCTCACCCCGATGATGGAGACCGTGTCCGAGGAGTACCGCGCCGGCCTGGCCGCGGGCGTCCCGTTCCCGAGCCGACTCGGTGACGTCGGCGAATACGCCATGCTCGTCCTTTCGATCGTTGACAACGACTACCTCAACGGAGAGGTCATCCGCATCGACGGGGCGCTTCGCATGGCGCCGCGGTGACAGCCACGCAGGGTGACGTTCGTGCTGGCCCCGGAACCCTGGTCGAAGTCCCTGAGCACCGGGTCCAGTTCGGCAGCGCCGCACAGTAAGCACAGCCCGGATGTCGGGGTGCTGCGCTGCGTCCAGCGCCCACTTCAGGGCGAGGAGCGGCGTCCGGCCGATGTCTACGTGCAGTCGACGGGGTGCACGACGCCCCAGCAGGGCCCCACCGCTGTAGGCCCTCACCAGCACCCAGCAGGACGGACAGCGCGGCCCCAGCGCCTGCTCCCCGGCAGACGCTGGTTCCAGGCGCTCGATGGGCATGGCGTCATAGGAGATGCCTGTCGGGTGCCAGAAGTAACGCATAGCTCTTGAACAGGTACTTTGCAGCCTCTCTCGATCATGGCAGGGTCGGGCTGCATGTCATTGCGCGTGCTCTACCTGGTCTTCCTGAGGCTTCTCGGACTGTTCCTGCTGTTGCTGTTGTCGCGACCGGAGGAGGCCAAGAACGTCGAACTGCTCGCGCTGCGTCACGAGGTCGTGGTGCTGCGCCGCCCAATCGGCGTCCGGCCGCGCCTTGCCTGGCCGGACCGCGCCGTGCTCGCAGCTCTGGCCCGGTACCTACCGGGCAGACTGCGCCGACACCGCCCGGCCAGAGAGAACCCTATGTGGGGCTCGACCCGCATCCAGGGCGAGCTGCGCCGCCTCGGCCACCGCGTGGGCGCCTCGACGATCCGCCGCACCCTGCGCAGCATCGGCCTCGGTGCCGCACCCAGCCGCGGCCCCAGCACGGGGCCCACGTGGCGCGAGTTCCTCCGCGTCCAGGCCTCTGGACTACTGGCCGCAGACTTCTTCCACTCACTGTGAACTTGAAGCGGCTATACGTGTTCGCGGTCATGGAGGTCGGCACCCGCACCGTGCACATCCTCGGCGTCACGGCCCATCCCACTGCGGCCTGGGCCACCCAGCTTGCCAGGAACCGCATAGCTGACTCCGGCTTCCGCTACCTACTGCGAGCCCTTGACAACCGCTATACCCAGGCGTTCGACACGATCTTCGCCGCCGACGGCATCGAGATCCTCAAGACCGCGCCGCAGGCGCCCGGATGAGCGCCCACGCGGAGTGGTTCATACGCACGGCACGAGCCGAGTGCACGGACCGCCTGCTGATCGACAATATCAATTCCCTCGAATCGAACTGCGGAATCCTTCCTATACAGCCAGCCCCATGGTGAGGCTGGCCCAGTACTCGTTCTCATAGTCGATCGGGCTCTTGAACCTGCACACGCTGTGTAGTCGGCGGGTGTTGTAGAAGTCGGTGATCCAGGTGGTGATCCTGATCCGGGCCTCGGTGCGGGTGTGGAACGTGTACCGGTGGACGTACTCGACCTTCAGGACGCTGTTGAACGCCTCGCTGGCGGCCCAGACGTCGAGTCGTTCGTAGCCACCGCGGTCGGCGGAGCCACTGATGGTGCCCTGGGCGCCACCGACGACATCGACAACGACTGCGGTGTGCCACGTGCTTGCTGCCGGTGCGGATGACACAGTTGCCGCCGTGGCGCTGCGAGCACGCCTCGTCTGGACATGCGCATGGGTGACCTCCGTGAGAGGGGAAGGTGCGAACCGTGGGTCCTGCGTTGCTGTGGTCGCCCTTACGTTGCTGCAGTCACCCTTTTCCTCACACATACCGACCGGTTCGTCTGACGTGACGGAGTTGATTCGCGCCCGTTCGCAGCCATGTCGAAGGAGACCGATGGTGGAAGCCGTGCGGGATGCGGGAGTGGTCGTCACCGGGGCCGGAGGGGGCATCGGCGCCGCGCTGGCCCGCCGGTTCGCCGCCGAGGGGGCGCGGGTCGTCGTCAACGACCTCGACGCCGGGAGGGCGGGGGCCGTCGCCGGGGAGATCGGCGGCATCGCGGTGCCGGGCGACGCCTCGGCGACCGTGGCCGAGGCCCGCGACGCGCTCGGTGGCACGATCGACGTCTACTGCGCCAACGCGGGCCTGGCTTCCGGAGGTTCGGAGGCGGCCGGCGAGGAGGTCTGGGCGCGCGCCTGGGACGTCAACGTCATGGCCCACGTCCGCGCCGCCGAGGCGCTGTTCCCCGCCTGGCTGGAGCGCGGCGGCGGCCGGTTCGTCTCCACCGTCTCCGCGGCCGGACTGCTCACCATGATCGGCGCCGCCCCCTACAGCGTCACCAAGCACGGTGCCTACGCCTTCGCCGAATGGCTGTCCCTGACGTACCGCCACCGCGGGGTGAAGGTGCACGCGATCTGCCCGCAGGGCGTGCGCACCGACATGCTCACCGACAGCGGCAGCGCGGGCGACCTGGTGCTCCGGCCGACCGCGATCGAGCTGGAGGGCGTGGCCGACGCCCTGTTCAAGGGCATGGAGGAGGACCGCTTCCTGATCCTGCCGCACCCCGAGGTCGCCGATTTCTACCAGGCCCGGGCCGCCCACCCCGACCGCTAGCTGAGGAACATGAACCGCATCCAGCGCAAGTGGGAGGAGACCCGGTGACCGCCTCCCGCCGCGCGGCCGGGCCCTGGCTCGCCCTCCTCGGGACCGGGGTCCTGCCGGACTTGCCGAGAACGGCAAGTGGGAAGATCCTCCGTCGGGAACTTCGTTCTCGTACGCACGGCAGCGAGTAGGGCCACGGAAGGCAGGTGGCGGCAGGTGCCCAGGACGACGGACTCAGGCGGCACTCCGGTGCCGCAGCGGCTCCTGGCCGCTGCCACCCGGCTCTTCGCCGAGCAGGGCTACGACCGCACCTCGGTGCAGGAGATCGTCGAGGCGGCCGGCGTCACCCGCGGACGCCGACGAGCCGGTCGAGAAGCGGCTGCGCGACGCGGCGGCGGACGTGGTGGTCACCACCATCGAGAACCTGGACGACGCGATGATCTTCTTCCGCTCGATGCACCACCTGAGCCCGGAGAAGAACAAGCAGGTGCGCGCCGAGCGCCGGCGCTACCACGAGCGCTTCCGTGCGCTCATCGAGGAGGGCCAGCAGGCGGGCGTCTTCTCCGCGGCGGCCCCGGCCGACCTGGTGGTCGAGTACGACTTCGGCTCGGTCCACCACCTGTCGACCTGGTACCGCCCGGACGGACCGCTGTGTCCCCAGGAGGTCGCCGACCACTTGGCGGACCTCCTGCTGCGAGCGCTGCGCCCGTGAGCGGGGGCCCGGGGGCGCGGCCCCCGGGGACGGGACGGGCAGGGGCGGCGGGAGCGAAAACCCCCGGCCCCCCCACGTCACAGGTACTTCTTCAGCTCCCGCCGCGCCAGCGACCGCTGGTGCACCTCGTCCGGGCCGTCGGCGATCATCAGCGTGCGGGCGGCGGCGTACAGCTCGGCCAGCGGGAAGTCCTGGCTGACCCCGCCCGCCCCGTACAGCTGGATGGCCCGGTCGAGGATGCCGACGACCGTGCGCGGGGTGGCGATCTTGATGGCCTGGATCTCGGTGTGGGCACCTCGGTTGCCCACGGTGTCCATCATCCAGGCCGTCTTCAGCACCAGCAGCCGCAGCTGCTCGACCGCGACCCGCGCGTCCGCGATCCAGTTCTGCACCACGCCCTGCTGGGCCAGTGGCTTGCCGAAGGCGTCACGGGACACGGCCCGCCGGCACATCAGCTCGATCGCCCGCTCGGCCATGCCGATCAACCGCATGCAGTGGTGGATCCGGCCGGGGCCGAGCCGCGCCTGGGCGATGGCGAAACCGCCGCCCTCCTCACCGATCAGGTTCGCCACCGGCACGCGCGCACGGTCGAAGACCACCTCGGCGTGGCCGCCGTGGGAGTGGTCCTCGTAGCCGAACACCTGCATGGCGCGCTCGATCGTGACGCCGGGCGTGTCGCGGGGCACGAGGATCATCGACTGCTGGCGGCGGATGTCCGCCCCGTCCGGGTCGGTCTTGCCCATCACGATGAAGATCCTGCAGTCCGGGTGCATCGCCCCGGAGATGTACCACTTGCGGCCCGTGACGACGTACGAGTCGCCGTCCCGCTCGATGTGCGTGGTGATGTTGGTGGCGTCCGAGGAAGCCACCTCCGGCTCGGTCATCGCGAACGCCGAGCGGATCTCCCCCGTCAGCAGGGGCTCCAGCCACTGCTTCTGCTGCTGCTCGTCGCCGAACTGGGCCAGCACCTCCATGTTCCCGGTGTCGGGCGCCGCGCAGTTGGTGGCGGTGGGCGCCAGCTGCGGGGAGCGGCCCGTGATCTCGGCGAGCGGGGCGTACTGGAGGTTGGTGAGGCCGGCACCGTACGTGGAGTCGGGCAGGAACAGGTTCCACAGCCCCTGCCGGCGGGCCTCGGCCTTGAGGTCCTCCACCACGGGGACGGTGTCCCAGGGCGAGGCCAGCCCGGCGCGCTGCTCGTGGGCGACCTGCTCGGCCGGGTAGACGTACTCGTCCATGAAGGCGAGCAGTCTGGCGCGCAGCTCCTCGGTGCGCGCGTCGAACGCGAAGTCCATGTCCCGTCAGCCTTCCTGAAGAGTGGTCAGACCGTGCTCGATGAAGACGGGGACCAGTTCGCCGATGCGGTCGAAACCGCGGCCGACCGTCTGGTCGAGCGTGTAGCGGTAGTGGATGCCCTCGAGGATCACGGCGAGCTTGAACCAGGCGAACGCCGTGTACCAGGACACCGCGGAGACGTCGCGTCCCGAGCGGGCGGCGTACCGCTCGATCAGTTCGGCGGGGGAGGGATGCCCGGGTGCCTCGGCCGTCGTGGAGACGGGGGAGTCGGGCAGGTTCAGCGGCGTGCTGTACATCGCCAGCAGGCCGAGGTCGGTCAGCGGGTCGCCGAGCGTGGACATCTCCCAGTCGAGGACCGCCCGGATCCGGTCGTCGGCCCCGATCAGGACGTTGTCGAGCCGGTAGTCGCCGTGCACCACGGTCGGCGCGGGGGAATGGGGCAGCGCGCGTCCGAGCGCCGCGTGCAGTTCGTCGATGCCGGCGAGCTCGCGGCTGCGGGAGGCGGCCAGCTGCTTGCCCCAGCGCCGCAGCTGCCGGTCCAGGAAGCCCTCGGGGCGGCCGAAGTCGGCGAGGCCCGCCTCGACGGGGTCCACCGCGTGCAGCCCGACGAGGGTGTCCACCAGCGACAGCACGGCGCTCCGGGCGCGCTCCTCGCCCAGCGGGGCGAGCTGGGCGGCGGTGCGGTACGGGGTGCCCTCGATGAACTCCATGACGTAGAACGGCGCGCCCAGCACCTCCTCGTCCTCGCACAGCAGCACCGGGCACGGCACCGGCACGTCGGTCGGGTGCAGGGCGCTGATCACCCGGTGCTCGCGCTTCATGTCGTGTGCGGTGGCCAGGACGTGGCCGAGCGGAGGGCGCCGTACGACCCACGTCGAGGTGCCGTCCGAGACCGCGTACGTCAGATTCGACCGTCCGCCCTCGATCAGCCGGCCGGTCAGGGGGCCCTGTGCCAGCCCGTGCCGCTCTCGGTCGAGCAGGCCGCGCAGCCGGTCGAGATCGAGTCCGGGCGGGTGGTCGGGGCTCATGGTCGCTCCTACAGGCGGGTGAAGGGGATGCGACCATGATGCTGACCGGTCGGTATGTCGTCCAGTGCGCAAACCGGACGTGACCGTCGTCACGGCATGCGGCAGCTCCCCGCGCGGTGCGCCGGGGAGCTGCCGAGGGGTGTGTCACGACCAGAGTTGGCGTTGTCACGTTGGCCGACCGGCGTGGGATGATCTTTGTGGAGGTCGTATCGGGGAGGGGACTGCTCGTGTCGTCCGTGCCGCCGTCGTACCGGGGGCACCGGTACCCCATCGAGATCATCTCCCGCTGCGTGTGGCTGTACCACCGGTTTCCGCTGTCGTACCGGGAGGCCGGGGAGCTGATACCCGGGCGCGGCGTGGTCGTCTCCTACGAAACCGTCCGGCGGTGGTGCCTGAAGTTCGGTCAGGCCTACGCCAACGCGCTGCGTCGCCGGCGTCCCCGTCCCGGCGACAAAGGGCCTTGTCCCCGAGGGGTGGACACCTGTTCGTGTCGTTATGCGGCGAGTGTCAGGGTAGCCGACTGTTGCTCGTAGGCGATCGGTGCCTGCTGTCCGTTCGCCGAGTGTCGTCGGCGGGTGTTGTAGCGGGTGGTCCAGCGGAAGACGGCCAGGCGGCAGGCGCGGGCCCCGTCGAAGCGGCGGGCGCCGCGGAGCGTCTCGCGTTTGAGGGCCGCGTTGAAGCTCTCGGCGAGCGCGTTGTCCGCGCTCGTGCCGACCGCGCCCATGGACTGCCGCACCCCCAACTCGGCGCATATATCGGCGAATTGGCGAGAGGTGTACTGCGCTCCGTGATCGCTGTGGAATACGGCTCCGGCCAGGCTGCCGCGGGTCGCGGCAGCTGCCTGGAGCGCGTCGGCGACCAGCGAGGTGCGCATGTGATCGGCGATCGACCAGCCCACCAGACGGCGCGAGAAGCAGTCGATCACGGTCGCCAGATACAGGAACTCGCCGTCGCCCACCGGCAGGTAGGTGATGTCGCCGACGTACTTGGTGTTCGGCATGCTTGCGGTGAAGTCGCGCCCAAGCAGGTCCGGCACGGGCGTGGCGGACGGCTCGGGCATGGTGGTGACCTGGCGCCTGCGCAGCCGCAGCCCGGCGATGCCGTACTTGCGCATGACCCGTCCGACGCGCTTGTGGTTCACGCGCTCACCGGCGTCGCGCAGCTCGGCGGTGATCCGGGGCCGGCCGTAGGTGCCGTCCCACTCGGCGTGCACGGCCCGGATCCGCTCGGCGAGCGCGGCGTCCGCCCGCTCACGCGCGGCGCGGGCCTCCCGGCCGGCCCGCCATTTGTAGAAGCTGGAGCGGGCCACCTCCAGCACGTGACACAACCGCTTCACGCCCCAGGCGCGGTGGTGGTCCTCAATGAACTTGAAGCGGTTCACCAATTCATCTCGGCGGCGAAAAACTTCGTCGCCTTGCGGAGAATGTCCCGTTCGGTGGCCAGTGTCGCGTTCTGCTTGCGCAGGTCCTTGTTCTCCGCGCGCAGGGCCGCTATCTCGGCCTCCAGCTCTTCCTTCGTGGCCTCGCTCACCGGGACGTCCTTCGTGCTCTTGATCATGGCGCCGCTCTTGCCGCGGCGGGCCCGCTCGGCCCGTACCCAGTTGCGCAGCGTCTCCCGGCTGATCCCCAGGTCCTTGCCGATGCCCTCGAAGGTGTGGCTCGGATCCGACAGGTACAGCGCGACAGCGTCCGCCTTGAACTCGGGCGAATAGACCTTCATCACCATAAGAGGCCCCTCCTCCCCGGCCCCTGCCGGGGCCGGGCTCAGAGGTGTCCACCGCTCGGGGACAGGTCCCCTCAGCTCCGGGCATAAGATCGTCCTGCTCACCATGACCCGGCTGATCGAGCACGTCGACGAACGCACCCTGGTGATCATCGATGAACCCGAGGCCCACCTCCACCCGCCACTGCTCGCCGCGTTCATGCGGGCCCTGTCGGACCTGCTGGCCCAGCGCAACGGCCTCGCCATCGTCGCCACGCACTCTCCTGTCGTCCTTCAGGAGATACCAGCCCATTGCGTGTGGATCCTGCGCCGCCACGGCCGGCATCTCGGGGCCGCCAGACCCCGCATCCAGACCTACGGCGAGAACGTCGGCATGCTCACCCACGAGGTCTTCGGCCTTGAGGTTGGAGAAGCAGGCTTCCTGCAGGAACTGCGCCGCCTGACCAGGCAGGGCTACACCTACGACGACGTACTCGCCCACTTCGGGGACCGGCTGGGCAGCGAGGCGCGGCTCGTCCTGAGCGCCTTGCTCAGCACAGGGGGCGGCGCGGCCGATGCACCGGAGGGAAGCCACTGATGCGCCGCATGGAACTGCCCGCCTTCGATGTGCGCACCACATACACCACATGCATCAGCATCGCCCGGCCCGCGGCCAAGTCGCGCCTGAAGACCTTTGAGGAAGCTGTCGTTAAGGCCGGCGAGCAGTACGAGGCGGCAGCGAAGAACCACACCCTGCACGACCTCACCGACGTGGCAGACCACCCCGGCGACGCCACGGACCGCAAGCAGCTCAGGAAGGTCTACACCGACCGCATGGCCAGGAAGGACACCCCTGGCTACGAGATCTACAACGCCATCAAGAATGCGGCCGAAGACCTCTGCCCCCTGTGCGGCATCGGCAAGGTCGAGACCCTCGACCACCAGCTCCCCAAGAGCAACTACCCGCTGCTCGCGGTGGTCCCGGCCAACCTCGTGCCCGCCTGCCGCGACTGCAACACCGGAAAGGCGGACGCATCACCGGCAGCCGCCGAAGCCCAGGCCCTGCACCCCTACTTCGACGAATTCTCCCGCACCGCCTGGCTTGCCGCACGTCTCGTCTGGAAGACCGCGACCAAGCCGATGACGGCGCAGTTCTTCGTCGACGCGCCCTCTGCATGGGCCCCGGCGTTCGTCGCCCGACTGCAAGCCCACCTCGACTTGTTCAACCTCAGCGAGCGCTACGCCCTCCAGGTCGGCAGCCACCTCTCCACGCTCTCCTTCATGTTCGCCGCCCTGCCCGGCGACGGAGTCGGCCGCCTGCTTGCATCGCAAGCCGAGGCATGGACGCACACCAATCCCAACAGCTGGGAGAGCGCGTTCTACCGAACACTGGTCGCCGACTCCTGGTACGTCAACGGCGGCTGGCGGCAGGCCGCCGGGCCACAGCCCCCTGCCCTCGCACCCGAAGAGCTCCAGAATCCGGACCTCATCACGGGCCAACTCCCCGGGTAGCAGAGGCCGCACGGGTGGAAGGGACCTGTACCGCGTGCGCGCCCGTGGGAACCGGCCCGCCCGCATGCAAAGACCCCAAGAAGCCGGGGAAACGGGCCGTGAGGTGTCCTTTGCCGTTGACGGGCGGGCCACTGCCGCTCGTTCCGACAGGCCCCGGTCCGGACGCCGTCGCGGGCCGCAGTGAAGGGCGCTATGTGGCCCGATCCAAGACCCATCACGACCGGCAGCCCTGACCTCGTCTTCGACGACCCGTCGCTTCGGCCACCGGTCTGCCGAGTCGAACCGCTCCAGGCAGGACGTGGCAGTGCAGGGCGCCCAGTTGGTTGCGCTGTTCCGCGAAGCAAGCGGGTCTCGGGCGCGTCGCGCGCCTGAGGTGTGGATGTTGGTGTATGCAGACTCGGAGGTCGGCGGCTGCAGGCGCCGAGCGGGGAGCAGGGGATCGGGGTGGCTCGTGGCGAGCGGGGCTTTCGAGGAGCTACAGACCGGCGAGTTGGGGCCGGCCACGTTTGACCTGTTGCGACGGCTGGTCCACCAGGTGCGCCGTGCCTCCGGCTTTCCGCCCCCCGAGGGGCACACGGTCTGGAGCGATGACGCGGCCTACGACGTGATCCGTGCGATGTTGTCCCAGGAAGGAGCGGGACAACGGTTCGTGACCGTCTGCTTCGCCCAGGCCGCCGACGAGGCCTCCCTGGAGCGGCTGTTCCTCACGTCGATCAAGAACTTCCTCATCGATGAGGCGAAGAAGACGCCGCGAGGCAAGCTCCGGCGCCGCATCGCCCGCTTGATGAACGAGGACACGGCCTACCGGAAGAGCAAGGGCTCACCGCCGCGCTGGACGCTGTCCGACCATGCCGAGGGAGCTGTGTGGCAGGGAGATCTCGACGATCTCATCGCACAGGCGGCACGGGTGACAGGTGTCGGCATCACCCGCTGGAACCATTCCGGCCCCACCCCCCAGCAGACGGTCCACGCCCTCAAGACCATCCTCCTGTGCGTGCTCCAGTACGCCCAGGGAGCGGTGCGGGAGGAAGACCTCGCCAAGGTCCTCGAAGCCCGGTTCGAGCTCCTGGCGCCGACCCGCTTCACCGCGCTGTACGCCGATGAAGGGACCGTCGTCGAACTCGTCGACCAGCACGCGGCCACCGCCGCACCGGACCCCACAGGAGTCGACGGAGTGGCCGAGGACATCTGGCAGCGCCTGTCACCCAACGAACGCCTGCTGCTTCCCTCCCTCGACGAGGACGCCCATCACGCGGCGCAGCTGCTGGAGATCCGGCAAAACCATGCCGCTGCCGTCCTGGCAAACCTCAAAACAACGCTCCGTACCGCCCTGTCCGCGGACAGCGATCCCCACGCGGTCATGACCGCCCTGCTGGCGCGCTGCGGCGACGTTCCTTCGTGAACAGCCCCAGTTACGTCGTCTGGATCCAGTGAGAAGAGAATGCGCTGATGGACCACAGCCGAGGAGACGGGGGAGACGGTATGAGCTCTGTCCACACCACTGCCTACCAACGGCTGGTGGCCACCGCTGCGGGACTGAAGGTGCCCGATGCCGTCCGCCAGGTGGCCACCGCACCACCCCAGGACCCGCAGCCGGGCCAGATCTGGCGCGCTGTATGGGAGGACACCATCCAGCTGCTGCTGATCACAGCGGTCGGCGACGATGACACCCTGCGCGCCGTGCCAGCCTCCTTCGAGCGGTACGCCGACCCCGACACCCTGCTCCTGTCCGCCCAGGCAACCACCCTAGAACAGCCACTGGCCCTGTGGTGGGGCCTGGAAGCCACCCTTCCGTGGTGTGTGCTGGACCGGCTGGTCAGTGAGCTGACCAGCCGCCCTCCCGCCTTTACCTCCCGCACGCTCGCCGACGCCGTGCCCGGCACGCAGTGGGGGAGCGGCACAGCCCTGTCCGCGCCGACCATCGAGTACCGCGGAGTCCTGGCAGGCCAGCTTGCGTTCCTTGCCTCGGCCCAGTGGGCCCCCCACGGATCGGGCGGCCTCAACCAGCTGTTTCGTGACCACGGCATCACCGTCCCGCAGCTCGCGACCGAACTGAAACTGCCGCCGCCCCAGGCGCTCGCCGTCTGGAGGGGGCAACTGGCCTTGACCGCCGACCAGGCCGCCACACTCGCCGAGCGTCTCGACCAGCCGGCCAGCCAGCTGCTCGCGGCCAACCCCGCCTTGCCGCCCGCCGTCGTGCACGAGCTGAACCGCCCCCTGCGCCGCAAGCAGGTGAAGGCGCTCGCCGCTCAGCACGACGAGACCGAACGCGACGCCCGGCTGCGCGCCGCCTACGGCATCTACACGCTCGCGGCACGCGACGACGACCGCACACAGCCGAGCTGGAAGGCACGCACGGACCGCTACTTCGAACTGCGCCTGGGCGAATAGGGGAAACCGCATGGTCAACTACGTGCTCGCCGGCGCCGCCCGCACCCAGGCCGCCGCCATGATCCAGGAACTCGAAGCGGCCCGTCCCGGCGCGGCCGAGCGTCTGGCACAAGGCGCCCTCGCGGAGCTGAGAACCTGGCCCGAGCTGACCGTCCTGGAGGTCGACGAGAATCTGACGGAACAAGGGTGCAGCGTCGCCGGGGCGTACGACTTCGGCCCGCCACCGCACCTGTCCGTCGCCACGTCCGCCAGCCGTGCACGGCGGGACTTTACCGCCCTGCACGAATTGGGCCACCACCTGCAGAAGAACAGCTTCGCCCTCATGGAGCCCTTCAGCAGGGAACCCGACGGCGGCCTCCTCCTGGAGGACGCGGCCTGCGACGCGTTCGCCGCCGAGATCCTGCTCCCCGCACCCCTCGTCCACCAGCACCTGGACACCAAAGGACCCACCGCCTCGGCGATCACCCAGCTGTGGCAGGCGAGCAACGCCTCCCGCATGGCGGTCTGCGTACGAGCCGCCCAGCATCTTCCCGCGCCCGGACACATCCTCCTCCTCGACACCACAGGAAACCTCGCCTTCGCCGCCTCCCACGGCGAGCGACCCCTGCGGCGCGGCAGCTTCCAAGGCGACATAGCCGTCATCGACCGCGCGCTGACCGGCTCCGGCCACGCACGAGGGCTGACCCAGGTCCGCTACCGCGACGGCATCTTCGGACGGGAACTGCACACCGACACCGCGCCCATGGACGGCTACCTCGTCGCTGTCCTCGTCACAGACTCCGCCCCCTGGCGCGCCTTCACCCCGCCCACCCCCGACACCGGCCCCCAGTCACGCGACTATATCTGCGCGAACTGCGGCGAAGAGCACCGCTCCTTCGCCCCCGCCTGCCGACGCTGCCGCATCCCCCCGTGCCCCGACTGCGGCCGCTGCGCCTGCCCGCCCCGCGTCCCCGAACGCCTCTGCCCAAGCTGCTTCACCCTGCACCCGCCCTCGATGTTCTCTGCGGGCAGCGACCGCTGTCTCGACTGCGACTGACGCCTCGCCACCCCCATCTGCACCGCGTTCACCCCTACCCGCGAGTTACGTCGTCCGTCCCAGGCGAAGCACCCCACCCAGGGGTGATCACGGAACCCGGGCGCCGGCCGCGGGCGCCGTCGGAACCTCGCCGGCAGGAACAGAACGATGGCTATTCAGATCACCGCGGTGCGCCTGTCGACCGGCGGCACCACGCACGAACACATCACCCACCTGTGGTGGACCGAGCAGGCGTCCGGCAAGACCGGCGACAACACGCGGGCGCAGATCGTCGACTGGATTGAGAACCAGGCCGGCAAGGCCTACACCAGCGACCGAGCCGGGCACCGCACGGAAGTCGCCGTGGTGACGCCCGCCCGAGGCGAGAAGTACCTGAGGACCCGCGCCGACGGCGTGTGGACCAACAACCTCCTCGCCCTTCCCCGGCGCTGACCCGCCACAACAACACGGCTGTCCGGCGCGCCGCCCCTGCGGTGGCCCGCCGGACGCCGCCCCGCCCGGGGCACCTCCGGGCGGACACACGCCCCCCTCACCTAGGAGGACCTATGTCCCAGGACAGCCACGGGCCCGCACCCGTCACGATCACCGTCAACGCCCGCGCACACCTGGGAGGCGAAGGAGATCACCTTCGAGCAGGTCGTCGACCTGGCCTACCCCGGCCAGCCGCCGAACGACCAGGACACCTACACCGTCCGCTACAGCCGCGGCCACGACGGCCACGGAACGGGCAGCCTCACCGCTGGCCACAGCGTCAGAGTGAAGAAGGGGATGGTCTTCGATGCCTACCGCACTTCTCGCTCGTGACCCCGACCTGGCCCGCCTCCTCGACGACGGCTACGACGTCGTCGTCCACGCAGGCCACATCATCGTCCGGCACATCCCGTACGTCACCGAGAACCGCACCGTCGAACACGGCTTCCTCGCCTACCCCATGACCGTCAGCGGGGACCGCCTGGTCTCCGGAACCGACCACCGCATCTGGTTCAGCGGTTCCGCCCCCTGCGACGAGCACGGCCGCCCCCTGGCCCTCGTCAATCCGGAGATCCGGGTGATCGCCGAGGGTATACAGGCGAACTTCATGCTCTCCAGCAAACCCAGCCCCGACGGCTACCCCGACGAGTACACGAAGATCACCGCGTACGCGAGGATCATCGCCGACCAGGCACACGCACTCGATTCCACGGCCACCCCCACCCCCGGCGCCGCATGGCAGGAGATCGAGGACGACAGCCCCTTCGCCTACCGCGACACCGCCACCTCCCGCGCCGGTATCGCGGCCGTCAACCGCCGATTTCAAGGCCACCGCATCGTGATCGTCGGCCTCGGAGGCAGCGGAAGCTATATCCTCGACCAGGTCGCCAAAACTGAGGTCGACTCGATCCTCCTCATCGACGGCGACACCTTTGACAACCACAATGCCTTCCGGGCCCCCGGCGCCCCCACCCTCGACACCCTGCGTGACCGCCCGCCCAAGGCGACCTACCTTGCCTCGGTCTACGCGAACATGCACCAAGGCGTGTCCGCCTGCGAGCAATACCTCGATGAGGACAATCTCGACCTGCTCACCGGCGCCACGTTCGTGTTCCTCGCCTCCGACGACGCGGCGAGCAAGCCGATGGTCATCGACTGGCTCGAAGCCCACGACGTACCGTTCATCGATGTCGGCATGGGCATCGAAGAGATCGATGGCCGCCTCAGCGGCCTCCTGCGCGTCACCACCAGCCTCCCGGGCCGCCGAGACGCAGCCCGCCGCCGCATCCCCCAGCCGGCGCCCGAACGCGACGCCTACGCACGCAACATTCAGACCGCGGATCTCAACGCGCTCAACGCCGTCCTGGCCGTCATCCGCTGGAAACGCTCCATCGGTATCTACGCCGACGCCACCGACGAGAGCCACACCACGTACTCATTGATCACTAACGAGATCGCCAACGAGGACCTGCCGTGACCGTACAAGACACCCTGCGCCCGGTCTTCACCGAGACCTTCCCTCCAACGATGGACGCAGGGGTTCTGTACGTCTCGATCCCCTACCGCACTTGCGGTCACCTCTGCTGTTGCGGTTGCGGCCACGAGGTCATCACACCACTCTCCCCAGCTCAATGGTCCATCACCTACGACGGTGAGAACGTGTCTCTCACCCCCTCGATTGGCAGCTGGGCGCTCCCTTGCCGGTCGCACTACTGGATCCATGGCGGCCGTGTCCGATGGAGCCGGCGCTACTCGGCGGCAGAAATCGCCCAGAACAGGGAGCGTGACCGTCGCCTGCTCGCCCGAAATTCCGAAGAGCACAGGCCAGGGGCGCTGACCAGGCTACGTCGCCACCTGCAGTCGTGGCGCTGGTAGGCCAACGCGCGGGCTCCCGTTCCGCCGAGCACCGATAGGACTGGACGCGGCCTTCAAGTCAGGGGGATCAGTCAAGCCAGTGCATGAGACGAGCTTTCTCGTGGACCGCCAAGGCGCGTTCCTCCAGGCGAGCGCATACTGCCTGGCTTCGTTACTGCTCTGGGGCAGCATTGACTGGACATGCCCAGCAGGCGCGCGCTGCCCAGGCAGGCCACATCCAGAGCCAGGGCGAGCATCTTGGGGGAGATGCCCGTGCTTCCTCGGGACTCATTGCAGCGGCGGATGCTGAACAACGCGGAGATGCAGAAGACGTGTTGGAGCCGGCGGTTGTAGCGCCGTGGCCGGCGGAGATTGCCGCTGATCTTGCCAGAGTCGCGTGGAACGGGTGCGACACCGCCGAAGCCGGCGAGGCGGTCTGCGGTGCCGAAGGCAGCCATGTCACCGCTGGTGGCGGCCAGGAACTCGGCGCCGAGGATCACGCCCAGGCCGGGCATGCTGGTGATCACTTCGAAGTCGCGGTGCTCGCGAAACCGGGCTTCGATCGCTTTGTCGATCTCGGTTAAAACGGTCCGTCTAACGAGTGGTCGGACCAAGCGACGGGCGGTGCGACGTGCTGGCTCGCGGTGCCGAGCCGCGCGTGCTGGGGTGGCTGTCTGTTGGGACGATTGAGCGCGCTCGGTGCCTTCCGGCTTCCGGTGACCGTCGTGGGGTGCCACCGGAGGCCGGAAGGGGGGGTCACATCCAATTGATGAACTGGGTTACCTCGAACGGCTCGCCGTCTTCCTCCCACCTTGCGGTGAGCCGTGCCTGAGGAGCCGTGCCCAGAGTCAGGGCCATCGGGAAGTCGATGTGGGTGTGGCCGAGAAGCCGCTCGACCACCACGTCGGGCTTCCCCTTGCGTGTGTCCACGATGGTGGGGGAGTTGCCGTCGCCGACTGGTTCGATATCGATTCGCAGGTGATCTGCAGGACTGGTACCGATGTTGCTCACCCGCAGTCGCTGGTGCACGGTTCGGTGCCTGACGCGGCCCTGCTTGGTGGTCCTTGCCTCCTGTTCGTACAGGTACTCGCAGCGCACCACGGCCCGAGGACGGCGAGATGGATCCCCATGGTTGATACCGCTGTCCATGCCGGTAACCGTCTGGTCCGTTGTCTGCTGGGCAACGAACTGCTGAATGTCGTCGGGGCTGCGGTCCTCGAAGTGGTCCAGGAGCTGGGCGATAAGCGCTTCGTCGGGGCCGCGGTCTTCGGTGAGGCCCAAGCGCTGGGCGTCATGCGTTGCTGCGGCGTCGTACCAGACTCGGTCGCTCTGGAATGCGGACTGACCCTGGTGAAACGCGTTCCCCCACTCCCGTGCCCGGTCATGGACGGCCCGCATGCCGTCTCCCGGAACGAGGTGCCTCAGACCGGGATCGTTCCTGCGGTAGGCCCGGAAGAGCACGGCCAGCGGGCTGGTGTTGAGCGGGTAGCTTAGACGCTTGCTTTGGAGGGCTCCCAAAGGGCCCTGGCCTCGTACAACGCGTACTACACCGCGCCACTGTGAGCTGTCGGTAACAAAAGCATTCTTGGTCCAAGTGACCGGAACGTGATCACAGTGGATCTCGCCGATGATGCGTCCCTGCCCGCCGGGCAGTCCGACCGGGTACTCCACGTGCGTCTCGCCGGTGTCGTCGTCACTCCAGCTGAACAGGCTCTTGTCCCGGACCAAGATCTTGCGTCCGTTGCGGTAGAAGTCGATGCCGTAGTCAGTGGAGTGCAGGTAGCGCTGCACACCGAGCCATCCCCACACACGGTGGGGGAGTGGGACCAGGCGACGGCTGCCGCATTCGCTGCACGAAGTGGCGTCCAAAGCACTGGATTGTGAGCAGTCCTGACAGTGTTGCACCGTGGCCAGCGTCACGTCGATGTCTTGTCGGGCCGACACCGGGCCCTCGCGACGCTGGACCGTTCGCGCCGCATCCCAGGCGCAGGGCAACCGGGCAGCAACGATGCGCCCATTCAACGCCAGGCGCAGCCGGTCTTCCCGGATCAAGTAGCTGTAAATGTCGCCGAGCTTGTTGCGTAGCTGACGGATCTGCCGAGGTCGCGAGTTGCGCAGTTCACGGATGGTGATCTCGGTGCCGTGTTCGTCCTGCCGCTGCTTGGGCTCAAGACGCATCGGCGCGTTCCACTGCGCGTCATGCGTCAAAGCCCGCAGGTCAAGAGTCAGCACGCTCCAGGCCGCGGCCTCACGCCGGGCGGTGCGCACCGTGACGACGTGGCCAAGCTGCCAGGTGGCAACGTTGAACCCGATTCCGGACGTGGGCCGACTGCCGCTGCGGGTCCAGCCCAGACGAACTGATTCGAGCAGCTCCGAATGGTCCATTCCAGGGCTCCGGTCACGGACCACGATCGCGGTCTCACGCCCATCGGTGTCCTTGTGATAATCGATCGACACTTCCAGGGGAGTGATCACAGCCGATCCGGTCACAGACGTCTGTTCATGCCTGTCCAGCGCACTGTCCACGAGTTCGGTCAGGCAGTGCCACTCCGGCAACGCCAGATCGGACAGAGCCCTGAGGAGATGGGGCGAGGGCACAACCTGAAGGACCTCCTGATGGGCTGACCCGGTCCGCCTGGCTCGGTCCCACGCCGCTCCCCAAGCCGCCTCTTGCTCAGGGCCCAGTCGCAGCGCCTGCACGAAAGCCTTGACGAGATCCTCGCGCAGAGGGGCTAAGCCGCGCAGCGCCTCGCTCAGCGTGCTGCGCGGCAGCCTTCCGGGCCCGGCACGCAACGACAGCTCGCGCAGACTCAGGCCACTGGCAATGCGTAGCTCGTGCATGGCCTCCCGCAGCTGCGTGAACGTGGTGATGCTTTTGATCCGGGCAACGTCGAAGGTGGCACCTGCAGGTACAGATATCGCATTCCGCCACTGCTCGCGAACGATGCCAGGATCTGCCCCGCAGCCGCGGACGAACGCCTCGACGACCGCCCACGGGGTCCGCCAGCCGTTGGCAGCCCGGTACAGCTTGGTCGTGCTCAGCCCTGTCGCCTGCGCCAACTGGTCGTAGGTGAGGCCGGCCAGGCGGCGCACCAGACGAAGCTGACGCGCCACCTCGGTCATCTCCACGGCTCGGGCACTCAGCTCGCGCTCGTGACGTCCCATCGGATCACGATCGGATGCGCCGTCGAGGAACGCGGGGTGCCGGCAGCACCGCCAGGAACCAGGCAGCGCCCACCTCGACGATGAAGGACGCCAGCATGCTCTGCCATGACAGCGAGACGGCCGACACCACCATCAGGGCCACCACCACGATCACCGTGATGACAACCCGCCCATCCGTATGACGTCGGCGCCTTCCGGGCCACACACATGCCAGCTCTGAATACATGGATCCCATCCACTTCTCGGCGACGCGCCCGGCACGGTCGCGTCATAGGTGCTTTGGAGGTGCGTGCGAAGCGCACCGGAAGGTTTGGGGCCATGCCGGTGCCGCACACCTCGGATGGTGCCGCACTCAACGGCCCCAAAACCAACCGGAATCCAAGAGTCCCCGCTTTGTTTCACCACTGTCCGGATCATGAGTGACGCGCCATCAGTGCAGTTCAGCGCCCCACAATCCATCCCTCCATCCGTACGAGGGCGACGATGTTGCAGCCCTGTCCGGACTTCGAGTTGCGCCCCGGACACTGCATAGCCGACTCTGGCGCGCAGGATCCCGCTTTGGAGACGCACAAGGGACCTCGACCACGGCGCATTTGGGGTGTGCCCGGTCAACACTCGAACGGGGTTTCCGGGACATGCCGGAAACCCCGCTCTCCGTCTTGGGCAGGCGTGATGCGTGCTCATCCGGTGAGACCGAGTTCGCGTAGGGCGTCGGTGGGGTGGTTGCGGTAGTGGTCGTGGGCTGCGGCGTTGTTCGTCCACCCGGCGAGGTGGGCGAGGCTGATCGCCAGGCTGCGGAAGGTTGCGAGAGCCCGGGGCAGGCTGCCAGTGCGGGCGCGGCAGATGTCCTCACCGAAGGTCACGTCGCGGATGAAGTGCTGGGCCTCGAGGGCCCATTGGCCGCGTACGCAGTGGGTGAGGACGGTTGTGCCGGCGACGTCGGACGGGGCGGTGGTGATGCCGAGTTCGGCGTCCGCGTGGGTCTTTCCGTCGCCGCGTCCGGTGGTGTACCGCTCGACGAGCAGGGCCCGGGTGGCGTGCGGGAAGTGCGCCTGGCCCGGTGCGAGGGGCTGCACGCGCGCGATGCGGATCTCGTGGCGGCCCGAGTTGGTCTCCTCGGTGCGGTGCACGGTGATGTGCGGGTTGGTGGTCTTGTCCCAGTCAAGCGCGTCCAGCTGGGCGAAGAGGGCGGAGCGGTTCTCCTTGACGGGGAAGAGGCCGAAGGCCTCGCGGCGGTGGAGGTAGTGGGCGTGGCCGGCGACGGTGTGCAGGGCGTCGGCGGTGACGATCGCGCCGGTGATGTCGGCGAGCAGGTCCGGCGTCGTTGACGTGTGACGCGCGCGGGCGCCGGCCCGGCCCGACCGCGTCGTGCGCGCCCCCGACGAGCTCCTCGCGCGCGCCGTGCGCTGGCTGGCTCCCGGCGGCTGGCTGGACCTGGCCACCCGCGAGGTGGTCGGATACGCGATGGCCGACCACCACCGCGCCTCCCTCGTCGTCGACGCCCCGGAGATGGCCCACGGTCGCGGCGGCCCGCAGCCGGGATGCATCACACACTCGGATCGCGGCAGCGAATACATATCAGCCGAATTCCGCAGTAAAATAAGCGAGTTGGGCTTGTGGCAAAGCTGCGGCCGCACCGGATCATGCTTCGACAACGCCGTCGCGGAGGGCTTCTGGGCCCTGCTCAAGGAAGAGATCGGCACCCGCACCTGGCCCGACCGGGCCGCCGCCCGCGCCGAGATCTTCGCCTTCATCGAGACGTTCTACAACCGGTGCCACCTGCGCAAGCACAGGGTCTTCGGCTACCTCAACCCGGCTGAGACCAGGCAGCACCACCAGTACACCCTCGCGGCATAGAGATTGAATGTCCAAGATCACGGGGAAACTTCACAAGGTCATCCCAGTCAGGCGATGATGCGGTCATGGGCATGAGCACCAGACGCAGGTATAGGGCCAAGCAGTGGGTACTGGCCTTAGCGACGACGGTCGTGGTGGGCCTGGTCGCGCTGGGCCTCCAGAACGGGGCAGCGCATCCAGACGAAGAGCTTGCTTCCGAATGCCACGAGCCCGATCCCGAAACTCTGAAGAAGCTCGGCGTCACCAACTGGTGCACAAGCGAAAGCCCAGACCAGGGGCCACGTAGCTTCACGCTCAACCTTCCGGCGCACACGCCGATGGCGAGTGTGTACTTCATTCCCCTCAGCGGATCCATTGAGTGCACGGCCGAGGGGCTGGCGATGAAGCTGGAGGGCCCGACCGGAACCCACCTGAAGGTGACGCTGGAGACGAAGCGCGGAAATGTGTGGGGCTGGACGAAGGTTCCCGTGACCATCCCCGAGAGCGGGACGTGGCAGAATGTCGCGGCGATCGACCACCGACTCTGCTTCGTGTGGAACTACACCTTGGCCGTCGCTCCTGACTAGTGCTGTGACCGCATGGGTTCGCCGGCTTGGCCGTGCGTTCTCATACTTTTTGCGGTAGAGGGCTCACAATGAGCTGCAGTGCTGCAGATGGTTGAGAGGTGCAGTGATGCTCTTTCTTGTCGCGTGTGTGGCCTGATCTGCAGTGCAGCATGCTGGATGGGAATCCTGCAGATGTATTGACAATCCCGATGAGCGGCCCGATCTGTATGCCGCTGGTGAGCCTACGCGCTTTCCGGGCCTAACGATTTAGAGGGTGTCTCACGTGGCGTTAGGTGGATGCGGCATGATGCCGTGCCATGGTTGTTGGTTTGTCGCAGCGGTTGGTTCCTGACGAACTCTGGTCGCTCGTCGCACCGTTGCTGCCTTCGTTTACTTCCCGTCCGCAGGGTGGAGGCACGGCCCCGGTCGATGAGCGGGCGGTGTTCACGGCCGTGGTGTACGTGCTGACCAGCGGCTGTGCCTGGCGCCATCTGCCGGAGACATTCGGTGTCTCGCCGGCCACCGCGCACCGCCGGTTCTCCGCATGGACCAAGGACGGGCTGTGGCGGCGGCTGCACCAAGCCGTCCTCGACGAACTCGGAGCCCGCGGCGAGGTGGACTGGACCTCGGCGATCGTGGACGCTGCCTCCGTCCGCGCGAAAAAGGGGGATCGCTGACCGGACGCAATCCGGTCGACCGGGGCAAGAAGGGCAGCAAGCTCCACGTCCTGTCCGACGCGCAAGGCCTGCCCCTCGCCCTTGGCGTCTCCGGCGCGAACGTCCACGACGGCCAGGCGCTGCTGCCACTGGTGCTGGGCATACCCGCCATCCGCTCGAGGCGCGGCCCCCGCAGACGCCGCCCCGGCAGGCTCCGCGCCGACAAGGCGTACCACTCCGCCGAGAGGCTGAAGTGGCTGCGCGAGCGGGGCATCATCCCGCGCATCGCCCGGCCCGGCATCGAGTCCGGCGAGCGTCTCGGCCGGCACCGCTGGAAGATCGAACGGTCGATCTCCTGGCTCTTCGGCTACCGCCGTCTGACCGTCCGATACGAACGAAAGGGCAGCCACTTCCTGGCCTTCCTCGGACTCGCGGCGGCCCTGACCTGCTACAAGAAGCTCGCAAGACTCACCACGTGAGACATCCTCTTAACCGCCAGAGCCGCTTTGAATCTGGTTTGGGTACGAGAGGTGCCCTCGGCACTGGCAGGACCAGCTCCCGCGCTGCTCCCCGAGTCGGCCGACATGGACGAGCGCGCACGCTGGGGGGGCAGCGACGCAAGCCGTGCTGTGTGTCGGCGTCCCGCTCATACCAGGCGGTAGCCCCGCACCGCTTCCAGCACCACCGGCCCGTCGTGACCATCCCTGCGCTTCACCATGCGTCGCTCGTCCGGTCCGGTCCGGACTGGCGTCACCATGCCCGACCGCGATGTGCCGCCCGCCTGGCCCGGCCCGCCGTGTTCCTGACGCCCATGCCGATGAGTAAGCGGGGTTGGGCGCACACCAGCTACAGCAGCGACGCGTTCGTCGGCAGCCATGCCAGGTGGCACGCAGCCAGCGCGGCTTCGATCAGCGGTTCCGCTGTGCACACGGCGTCGGCGATGCACACCAGGGCGTCCACGCAGACGTCATGGACGGCGATCTCGTCACTGCGGGGGTCTGGTCGCACACCAGTAAGTTCCACCCGGGAAGTCTTGGTGGACTCGTCATAGGACCAGGTGCCTTCAGCGGGGGAGGCCTGGTCGAGGGACTGTGGCCGGTGCCGGTGATAGTCCATGCCGCGCCGCTCATCCAGCGCCGCGAACCGGCGGTCGTTCTGGAGTGCGACGAGGTGCTCGGCGAGGGCCTCCAAGGGCTCGAGCCCACATTGCTCGGCTGCTTGGGGCAGCGTCTTCGACCAGAGCTCCCCGATGGGGGAGAACGTCTGCCATGCGCCCTTCCGGACCGATCCAGGAGGGAAACCTTGAGCAGACTTGACCTTCTTGTCGCTGTTGATGATCGCGGCGGCGGCCGGATTGCACAGCAGGACGCGCAGCACGAGGTTGGCCAGGCTGTGCGCCGTCCCAAGCAAGAAATGGGAACTCATCTCGCACAACGCCCGTACTGCCATGCGCTGGGCGTACTCGACGCTCTGCGCGTGCTGCGGATCCTGCTCGACGTCGGGGGAGCGCCAGCGTTGCGCATCCTGCTCAGAGGCCCAGGCGAGAGTCAGTTGCTCGCCGATGCTTCCCGCCAGGCCGTGGATCTCCACCACCCGGTTGATCAATGGCCCGTAGCCGGTGATGCCGGCCCTCCGCAGCAGTGCCACCGAGGTCATCCCTGCTGCTGATCCCTTGCCACTGTGCGACTGCCAGTGCATGGCGATGTCTTGGACGTCTTTGCGCGGGTCGGTCGTCGGCGGCTTCCCGTTAGCGGTCACAGGCGGGGAGAAGGAGCCGAAGCTCAAGGCAGATATCCACTGCTGTGTCATGCATGAATCTTAGGCACCGCTTACCGGTTGTAACCGCTCGTCTACTGCGCCACTCTGCCAACGCGACGACGAGCGGACATCGTCGCCGCGGTCGGACCCTGCGATGGCGCTCTCTTCCTGCAACAGCCGACCAGGCCGCGGAGGCCCGCTTTCAGCGGTGTCCTCAACGGCGCCCCCGGCCGTCTCTCTTCCGCGAGCAGGCATCAGCCTTCGGACGCCTCGGCGCGCTGCTCGTCCAGGTCGAAGCCCAACCGCTCGGCTTCGACCATGACGTCCGTCCACAACGCCAGCAGCGTCAGCAGCGCCCATTTCTCGCCACGCACGGGGTCGTCGAGCAGCACGGTTTCGGTATAGCCGTCGCTCCAGGCCTCTCCGCGGGCCACTCCGTTGCTCCAGCCGCGTTCTGTGAACCACAGCCGCTTGATGGTTTTCTCCACCAGCCGTGCGTGGAGCCCCACGGTGAAGGACCGGGTGTAAACGACTTCCCAACCGTTGCGCATGTGGACCTTCAGCCGGGTGTTGCGAGCAGAGTCCTCGCAGATGCCGATCTTCGCCATGGCCGGGTCCGCGACCCGTTGCACCAGATAGACGAGCCCTGGCTCGCTGTCCTTGAACCCGGTGAGCTTGCAGCTGCGGGAGTTGCAGGCTCCCTGGCCGCGGTAGAGATTGCCCAGACAGGGGTTCACCGGACCCGAACAGTCCATGCAGGTGCCCGCCCAGGGGATGTTGGTGCTCTCGAAGGCATCCGGGTCGTGCGGGCGAAACCGGTAGGACATCGCCCTGTCCCACGCCTGCTCCTTGGTCAACGGGGCGTTCGGGGCGCAGTGGATGCAGGCCCCCTGACCCCGCATGACGTCGTGCAGCCGCGGCTTCACCGCGCAACGACAGCGCTGGCAGATCCCCGGCCACGGCTCATCGACCCGTTCATAAGCGGTCGTGGGCTCGACCAGGCCCTGATCGCGCATGATGGCGACGGCCGCATCCGGATCGATCGCCCGCTGCGCGCAGTACTTGCACGCCATGGCGCCCCGGCGGACCGCCTTGACCAAGACCTTGATCGGTTTGCCCTGACGCGGGCAGCCCTTGTTGAGGCAGATGCTCTCCATCCGCGTTCTGTTGTTGATGTAAGGCTCGAGCGGCTTGATGTTGGCCTTGGCGATTGTCTTCGCCAACTCCGCCTCGTCCAGCCGGTGTTTCTCCGCCCGCGCACGGTCGGCGCAGTCACGGCAACCGCGCGGTGAGTCGCCGTGTTTCCTTGCCTTCGAGGCGATGCTGTCGTACGTCGGGTCGATGTCTGCCCCGCACCTCTCACAGATGCAGGGCCACGGTTCCTTCGCTGTGGTGAAAGCGGTCTTCGGCCGGCAGCCGTTGCGCAGCATCAACTGCCGCGCCTCTTCCGGATCGACCGGTCGTCCCGACACCAATGCGACCACCCCCTGGGCGTGCCCCGTAACGTCGCAGAGACTGTACGTGCCGGCACCGACATGCCTTCTCTGACCGAGCGGTGCCCACCAGCAGGCGCCGCCCAGGCGTCATAGGTCACGCAAAAGCAAGTCCTGCAGTGGAGATCCTTCCTGACCAGGCGCGTCCTCCAGGCCTTGCGGACATCCCGGTTGTCAGCGGCGGGATTTAGGCTGCGTCCATGACGCTTCCGGCACCTTCCCCCTCCGACCTCGAGGCAGCCATAGCCGCTGCCTCACGCCCCGGTAGGCCCGCAGGCGCACAGACCGCCGGAATAAAAGATCTTGCCGCCGCCCTCGGTGTGCTCCGGCGGGTGGAAAACGAGGAGACCATCGCAGACACCGACGTGCTGGCTGCCCACGACCTCGTCCACGCCAGTGCGTTGCGCCACCGCGACGGCGGCTGCCTGCGCCGGTTGGCAAACGTACTGGTGAGCAGGGGAGTGGTGCCCAAGCCCGCCGACTATGACGGCGAGTGGTGGCTGTGGTGGCCCAAGAGCAGTCGCGGACCGTGCCGGGAATGCGGCAACGTCCGCTCTCTAACGCGTTTTTCAGCACGATTCGGCAAGGAGTACCGCTATCTGTGCGCACAGTGCCGGTCCGCAGAGCGCGACCGCGACGCCCACACAGCAGAGGAACTGTGGGCCACGCTAGGAGCCATGTCCCCGCCTACGGGACAGGCCAGCACCGGCACATCGCCGTTGCTGCCCGCAGAGGGCGACAGCAACGCACACGCGGCGTTTGATCAGACGGAAACCGAGGGGGTGCTGTCCGACCAGGAGTGGGGCCACTTTGTGGAGCGTCTGCACGAGCTGCTGGCGCCGCTGGAGTGGGCAGGCTTCGACCTGCCCGAAGAATGGGACAGCGACCTCGATCCGCAGACGGGGGCTTCACTTTTTGCGGAACTCTGGCGTGGGGACGGATGCGTGGTCGCCGAGTACCGGCCGCACGCGGAAGTGCTGTACCTGCAGCCGTTCGACGATGTGACGGGGGACTGGCCCGACTCCTACGCCCTGACCGGCGACATCCTTGAGATAGATGTCGCAGCATCAGGGCAGGACGCGGTGACCGCAGTCGCCCGAGTGGCAGGTCAGGCAGGGCTGCTGGATGCTGCCCACGTCCGCGTCGCTGACACTGCTCCCCAGGAAGCCAAGCAGGAATTCGCGCTGCGGCGCATCCGCCGGATCTTCACGCCAGCCGCCGACTACCGACAACTGCCCTTGACCGACGTACTGAAGGAAGTCACCGAGAACGAGTGGCTGAGTGCCTTCCTGGACATGGTGGTCGGTATGGTCGGCCACGATGTCGCCCCCGACATCGTGCCGGACGCGGCTGGGCTGGGTGTGGCCGCCTGGTGCTGGCGCAACAACACCGCAGTCGAAGCCCACCACCTGGAAACCGACGTGCTCATGGCACGCGTCAGCATCGCCGTCACCCGCGTCACTCAGCAGCACGTCTGCCCGGTGGAGGGCATCGACTGGGACGGCATCGAGAACGCTTTGATGGACCCGCAGTGGGCCCTGCCCGACGGGACCACCATCCAGTCGCTGTTCGGCGTCGGCTGGACAGAAGTGGCCGCCACCGTTACCGCGGAACTCAGGCGCTGGCGCCAGATCGACCACGACCTGCTCGGCCCCGAGACCACGCTGATCCTGATGACCATCGGCGGCTCCACCAACTACACCGACTCCTGGTGGGGCCAAGGCCGCTGGCACGCCATCTGCCGCCACATCATCGAGGATGCCACGCGCGCGGGCCTCACCCTGCCACAGCCCTACAACTTCCGCGGAACACAGGATCTCCTTGCTGATGTCGATCGCCCGGACCTGCTGGCGGACACCGTCCTCGACTGGCTCATCGACATGCCCGAGGCAGGGGCCGACGGACCGCGGGGTCTGCGGTTCACCACAGCCACCAGGCCGCTGCTGCGCCACTGGGACCCGTACTGGCTCAGTGACACGCCCTGACACAGCGACATATCGGTCAGCGGACAACCACCCCACTGCGACTTCACGACAGGGGCTTTTGATGCCCGCCGGCGCGGCGGGTATGCCTACAAGGACGGTGCCGGGGGACTGGTCACGCTCCACAGCTCGGGAACGCATCTTCCCAGAAGCCTTTGAAGGCCGAGCCGATGAGGGTGCGGGACCACCGGCCACAGATCGAGCCGGATGCCCGGACGGGGCACGCCGGCGGCAGCTCTGTGACCTCCGGGGGACCGCGAGCTCCTGCGCAGGACGCTTCGTGCTTCACGTGTGAAAACATTTGCGCGACTGCGCCAGAAGGCCGGTACGACGAACAGGGCACGGGAGGTGACCAGTTCGCAGAGCCACGGTACGAGGCGCCTCTCCGTTCGGCTGCGGGCCATCCGGCCGTGCTGCTGCATCGCCGACACGGCCGAGGGGCCAGGGTGCTCTGGCTGGCGAGGCCGGTGCGGGCCGTGGGCGTCTCGACGGAGCCACCGCGCACTTCACCCAGATCCGGCCACCGGCCCCTGCCTCAAGGCTGCAGGCGGTGCTCTTCAGCGCGTCGCCGGTGTCCGTCGAGTCGATCGCGAGCTCCAGCGAGAGGAAGACGAGGACGGTCCGGATCGGCTGGCGGTCCTGCTCGCCGAGGGAGTACCTCTGACGCCAGAAGGTTGGACAGAGTTGTCACACATGCGGCGATCGTCTCGAATGACTGCCGTTCGCGGTCCGGGCGGGCGCGGCAACCAGGGGCCCGCCCGGCGCCGTCGCGTCCGGTGGACAGCGCGCCCGGAAAAGCCGGTGGGGCCGGAGCAGCAGATGCTGCTCCGGCCCCACCGGCCGGGTTGGCGCCTTATCAGCGGCGCTTGCCGTTCTTGCCCTTCTTCCCGGCCCCGGGGGCCCCGGCCGGTTCACTGACCGGGGGCCCGGTCTCCGGAGCGCGGTCGGTGCCCTTGCTCGTGAAGACGAAGATGATCATCCCGATGGCCACGACCGCGGCCACACCGGCAGCGATCATGCAGCCCACCGGGCCCACGCCCACCCAGTGGGCCAGGGCACCGATGCCGGCCGAGCACCCGAGGATCGCGGCCAGGAGCAAAAGCGAGACCGCGCCCGCACCGAGGCGGGAGTCGTGGCGCATCGCGGTCAGGAGGCGCAGCCGCTTGGGGCTTACCTCGAGGTCCATCGTCTCCAG
The DNA here is from genome assembly GCF_029760955.1 of Streptomyces cathayae. GTDB lineage: Bacteria > Actinomycetota > Actinomycetes > Streptomycetales > Streptomycetaceae > Streptomyces > Streptomyces cathayae. The sequence goes on along the minus strand of NZ_CP121683.1, from coordinate 31,056 downwards.
GCCGGTGATCACGGGTTCGGCCCGCAGGCCGGGCTCCTCGTTCGACAGATCGACGTGCTTACGGCGCGCCATCGGCGGCCCCTTCCGCTTTTCACGCGCCCGCGTGGGCGAGCGCCTCGCTATCCCGCCACGATCCTAACAGTCATGCGCGTGATGTCTGACTGAATGCTGCACAAGTAGGTAATGATCATGCAGTTAGATGGGGAGTGATGTGCGTGTGCAAGCTGCACGCCTCCGACGAGCAAATGGCATGGCCATGGCATTTATTCAAGCGCAACCGGTAAACGGAATGGATGGTTCCTTTGGGGAAGACTCGCGGTCTGCCTGCTGGTGCGGTAGATTTGCGCCTCGTCAGAGGCGATCTCCGGAAGGTTTGGCGGCCTCTTCGGAGCGAACCTGGTGGATCCGGGAAGGGCTTTCGGTGAGGTCTTTGGCTGTGTTGCACTTCGCTTGACTCTGCCAAGTTTGAGGAGCATTCTGTACATACAGAGTGCGTATCGAGGGAAGGTCTGGAGCGTGCTTGCGGGTAACGAAGGCTGCGGGAAGGAAGACTCATGTCCAGGACTACTGGCGCCACCGTTGACGGAGGGCGTCCAGCTGCTTCGGGGCGGGGAGCCAGCCCTCTGGAGCGGGTCACCGTCAACCTAACGAGCAGAGCATCCAGGGCGCTGGAGGCGACAGTGGCGCTGACCGGAGACAGTAAGACCGACAGCATTAACCGGGCCCTGACCGTGTACGCCTACATCGAGCAGGTACTCCAGCAGGGCGGATCGATCACGGTCCAGGAGTCGCCCGACGCCACTCCCCAGAAGCTGGTCATCTTCTAGCTGCTGGCGCCCCTTCCCGCCGTCCGCCTGCCGGCGGCTCGAGCGCGCGTTTTCACTGCCTCGTTATCCCAAAGCTATGGCAGCCTTCCGTGCTCAGCCGTGCCTCCAAGGTCCTGTCCAGGGGCAGTCGGCAGAAATAGTGCGCAGGTGGTGTGCGGGCTTGTGCCCGCACACCACCTCGCCCTTCGCGGGAACCGGCAAGTCTCCACGCCGCTGGCCACGGCCCGACGGGGCACCGCATAGCCCAGTGGTACCGAAGCACCAGCACGCAAATCCCGCCCCGTGCACGGGAACCTCAGTAGGCACCACTGAGCGCAGGTCAGCTCCATCAACTGCGTGACAGCAGAGCGCCCGTGGAAGTGATCCTGTCCCCTCCGCAGGGTCAGACATCGTGGCAACGATGGCGCGGCCGGACAGGCGCGGGGGCAACGTTCGTCAGGTACTCGCATCCGCGGACGGCGAGGGGGCGACGTCCGCCGGGCGCTCGATGCGATGCCGACCGCCCGCCGGTAGGCGGTGTGTTCGTATGGGCCAGCGTGCGCGGCCAATAGAGCAGTTCCCCTTCAGGACCGGCGGCCAAGGCGTTGAGTGATCGGCCCAGGTCTGCGGGATGTCCAACCGGCAGGCTGCTGAGAGGGCGGCGCATGCAGCCGTGACCTTGTGGCGTCCGCAGCGTTGACCGGATCAATGGCAGACCCGTGTGGGAGACAGGATCGACTCGTCGTCATCTCCTGCCGCGGGTGCGTCCGGGAGAGCGTACGGGCGGCAGGTCGTCGCGACGGTTGTCCACCTCGAGAGCCTCGGCGGGCATCTGGCGGTAGGTGTGGAGGAGTTCGGCTATGACGGCGGGACGGACCTCGGCCGCCGTCACGAGTGCGGCCAGAACCTGTGAACGCGACGTCTGCTCCCCGGCCGCGGCCGCGGCCCGGACCAGGACGTCCAGCCTTCTGTCCACGTCCTCCGGCCAGTCGACCAGCGTCTTGCGTCGTGGACGCTGCCACAGCAATTCCACCCGTCCCCCTCGCTGACACTGTATCTATATTGAATATATATTGAGCCCATGGTGACGGTGCTGCAAGAGCGTCCAGAGCAAGGGGTCTTAGACCGCGACCCTGTGAGGGAGATCCGTGTGGCAGGCCGCACGCTGACTGTGACGCCGGTGTTCGATACCTACTGGCGCTTCGCGGCGGCGCGCCAGAAGGTCTACGAGGCGCGACTGGCCGGGGGAACGGGGCCGTTCACGGACGATCCGATCCTGCAGCGATACCGCTTCACCAACTGCTTTAGGGCCGCCGACCGGGTCAGCCAGGACCTGATCGGCAGCGTGATCTACCGGGGCGACCAGGCATGGGAGGAAGTCTTCTTCCGGACTCTGCTGTTCAAGATCTTCAACAAGACCTCGACGTGGCGGCTGCTGAACGGCGCGCTGGGCGAGGTGCGGTGGGACGCCTACGACTACCGGGCCTTTAACCGAGTGCTCTCACAGGCCTTCACTGCAGGGCAGCGGTTGTACTCGGCCGCCTACATCGTGCCCCCGCCGCAGCTCGGGGAGCAGCGCAAGCACCAGAACCACCTGCGGCTGCTGGAGATGATGATGAAGGTGGACGCACCGCAGCGCGTGCTGTCCGCACCGACGCTGCAGGGCGCCTACCAGGTTCTCCTGGGCTTCCCGGCGATCGGGCCGTTCCTGGCCTACCAGTTCGTGATCGACCTCAACTACGCGGACGACATGACGTTTTCGGAGATGGACTTCGTCGTCCCCGGTCCCGGGGCGCGCGACGGGATCCGCAAGTGCTTCGGGCCGGCGGCCGACGGTCTCGAGGCGGACGTCATCCGCTACATGGCCGACACCCAGGACGAGCACTTCGCCCGCCTGGGTCTTTCCTTTGCGGGACTGCGCGGGCGCCCGCTGCAGTTGATCGACTGCCAGAACTTGTTCTGCGAGGTCGACAAGTATGCCCGGGTCGCCCACCCGCACATCGCCGGGATCAGCGGCCGCAGCCGCATCAAGCAGACCTACCGGCAGCAGGCCGATGCGATGCCGGCCTGGTTCCCACCCAAGTGGCAGCTCAACGGCCCGCCCGGGCATTGAGGTTGCCGCGTAAGCCGCCTGGCCCGCCGTGCCGCGGCTGCCGTCATGCCGCTAGGCGACTGGTGCCGGTCAGCAGGCGGCGCAGCTGGGTGACGGGGCCGTCCAGTCGGGCGTGGCCGGCCACCACGGTCAGGGTCCCGCAGGCCAGCTCGGCCTGCTCGGCGATGTAGGCCAGCAGGCGGCCCAGGCCGAGGTAGTTGCCGTAGGCGCGCTCGAACATGAAGTGGCTGCGATACAGGGCCGCGGCGTGCACCCGCCGGTCGCGGTCCAGCTGGAGGGAGATGTGGCTCAGGCAGGGGAAGCCGATGTAGCTGTTGTCCTTCCCGGCGGTGTGGACCAGCAGGTCCGCGCCGGTCTCCTCCTCCGCGTCCACGGCTGCGGCCAGGTCGATCTCGTACGCGGCGGCTATCTTGGTGCCCGCTGCCTGGGCCCGCAGTCGGCTGATGACGGTGCCGAGCTGGTCGACGCCGTTCTTCGACGCCGCGGGGTAGGACACCAGGCGGCCGAAGTAGGTGCCGCGGCGGTTGCCCGGGTACCGCTTGAGTACCGGATACATCCGCCGGTAGCGTTCGGCGAGGTCACTTGGGCCTCCACACCGTGCCGCCAGGGCTACGGGAAACAGCGTGCTGGCCACCGTCTCCAGCGACCAGAGCCCGCGAGCGGTGCGCAGCCGGTCCAGTTCGGCGCGGAACGCCGGGTCGTCGCTCGTCGGATCGGCGATGCGCACTACCGTGTGCAGGCCGGTCCGGTCCGGATTGTCCTTGCGGTCCAGCTTGTTGCAGGCGGCGACCCAGGCCTGGGTGACGTCGCGTTCGGTCACGGTGAAGGTGTGCATCAGTCCTCCTGATACATACGGTGTGATCCTGGGGGCCTTCGCTCAGGCGGGCCAGGTCTCGTCGACCCCGGCGCGCGGAGATTCGCGCACCACTGTCAGCCGCAGCGCACGGCTGTGCGAGGGCACAATGACCTCGACCAGGCCCTGCTCGCTCGGGGGGAGTTCGGCGGTCACTACGGCGCTCGCCAGGGGCGTCGCGCCGTCACTGGTCCACGGCTCAAGTCCCTTGGGCAGGACGTCGAAGACAGCGTTCTCCAGGTGCAGTACCAGCACATCACCCGCGTCGGCGTACACGGTCTGCTCCGCGGAGGCTGCCGTGACCACGTGCACCTGGGCCTGGGCGGGCAGGGAGGCCCCGCCCGCCAGCGAGCTGCGCAGGCCGGCGGGGGGGATTTTGGCCCACTGACCGGCCCGGCCGGCATCCAGCAGCCGGAGGTTCACCAGGTGGCGTACCGTCCCGGCGTACGACGTACCCAGCTCGCGCGCCACCCGGTAGACATGCTCAGGAGACGACGGACGGCCGTCGCAGATCCTTCCCAGGGCCGCCCGCACCGCTGGCAGAGGCATCAGAAACCACGCCGCGAACGCCTCCGCCGTCTTCTCCTCCTCGGGCCAGTTGCCGTTGCCCCAGCGCAGCGCGGGATCGAGCTCCTCATCCGCCGCAGTGCGATGGCCCAGCCGGTGATGCCCCAACTCATGTGCGGCCGTGTGCCGCTGAGTGACCGCGTTCAGCGAGGCATTCAGCATCACGGCCGGTCCCTTGTCGGCTGGGGAGAAGTACACGCCGAACAGCCGGGGCATCGGTTGCGCCATCCCGATCACGTCCGCTGCCCCGAGCGCCCGGTGCACGTGGACGTACTGCGTGCGATCGATGCTGAGGTCGCGGTGTGCCTGAATGGCTGCGATCGAGGCAATCCGGTGTGCTAGGGCCCAGTTCACGCGGTCGGACTCCCGCCGTCGGCGTCCTGTTCCTCGCGTTCTGCCGCGCGTCGCAGCGTGAGGTACTCGGCGAACTCCAGCACGGTCTTTGCATCCCCGTCGGTGAGCTGGGCCAGCGCCCGCGGCAGACCGGCCAGCGAGTACTCGCCGGCGTCGGCGTCCTTCTCCTCGGCCAGGAAGTAGGCGACCGGCTGCCGGTACCGGCGCGCCAGTTTTTTCAACTCCAGGCTGTCCACCCGCCGCTCGCCGCGCTCGATGTCGCTGATGGCCGAGCGGGGGATACCTGTGGAGTCTGAGACGAACTGCTGGGACATGTTCAGGTAGTCGCGGGTCTTCTTCAGCCGTTCACCGAGCCGGACCAGCTCAGGGTCACGGTCCCGGTTGTCCGGGGGAGGGGTCATGACTGCTGCCTTTCAACGATGGCGTCCAGTACCGCCGCGGCGAATGCCCGCACCGACCGGGTGGCCTGGGCCGCTTCCCGGTCTGCGGGAATGGCGACGTGGTAACGCTCCTCAATACGCGTGAGAATCTCGACCACCAGAAGCGAGTCCACGGGTAACTCCCGACCGTCCTGCTCCAGTTCAGAACGGAGCTCGTCGGGCGAGACGCCCTCGTGCTCGGCGAGGAAGTCGATGACGACCGAGGTGATGTCGTCCATGCTCGGTGTGTCTGTGTCCGACAACTCTCCCCAATCGTCTGTATTGCCAACGACGCTGTCGTAGCATACGACAAGCTGTCGGGAAAGCCAACGGGGCTGTCCCAAGAACAGACAGGTGTGAGTGTGGACTTCAATCGCTACCAGGAAGCAGCCGTCAAAACCCTCCAGCCCCCCACCGAGGGCACCGACCCCGTCCTCGTTCCCCTCCTCGGCCTCGCCGGCGAAGTCGGATCCCTGACCACCGCCTACAAGAAATTCCTGCGCGACGGACCGGCCTTCGAGCAGGGCAAGCACCAGTTACGCGAAGAACTCGGCGACGTCCTGTGGTATGTCGCCGCTCTCACCCACCGCTTCGGACTCGACCTCGACGACGTGGCCGCCGCCAACCTGGAGAAGACCAAGGACCGCTGGCGCACCACCCCCCACGAGGAGCACGCCCCCTTCGACGCAGGCTTCCCCGCCCACGAACAGTTGCCCCGGCAGACCACACTCACCTTCACGCCCACCAAGACCGACGACAGCCGCACCGTCGTCATCCTCACCCGGGAAGACGGAACCCCCGCCGGCGACCCCCTCACCAGCGCCTCCCACGTCGAAGACGACTACCGCTTCCACGACATCTTCCACCTCGCCCACGCCACCGTCCTCGGCTGGTCCCCCGTCACCCGCTTCTTACTGCGCCGCAAACGCAAAAGCGACCCCCGCACCGACGAAGCCGAAGACGGCGGCCGCGCCATCGCCATCGAAGAAGGCATCTCAGCCCTCGTCTTCTCCTACGCCGCCCGCCACCGCTACCTCGCCGACATCAAACACATCGATCACGAACTCCTCGCCACCATCGGCCACATGACGGCCCACCTCGAGGTCAGCATCTGCCGCGCCGCCGACTGGGAGCACGCCATCCTCACCGGCTACGCCGCTTGGCGCCAGCTCCGTGAGCAAAACGGGGGCACTGTCCACCTCGACCTCGACCAGCGCACGCTCACCGTCACCCAGGACTGAGGGTCTGACGGTTGGGAACGCCCCGGCTGAGGACGTTCCCAACCGCCCAGGAGGCCCGGGGCGTACATCCGCTCCGGCACGCCAAGCGCAGATGACACCAGTCGCCCAGCGAGAGCACCCTCCGGTCGGTCACCCCCACCGTTCTGGCTCGTTGAGGAGGACGACAGCAACGGCGCTGGAGGCCATCGAGGAGGGGCGGGACGTCGAACACGCCCGGACAGCGGTCAAGACGCTGACGCTCGCGGTCTACGACCGCCGCGCCGGTCGCTGAGGCACCCGGCCGCAGGCGACGGGGCCGGCTCGCGAAAATCCGCGTCGTGGACGGGTGTGCACTCGGCCGCACCCGCAGCGCCGCCCAGGCCCGCGCGCTGCGCTTGATGGTGTACGACATCGACGACCGGCTCCGCTCGCTGCGTCCCGCCTGACCGGTCAGCTGCTCGGCGAAGCGGTTGACTGCGCAGCTCGGCGGGGCTTGCTTGGGTGAGAAGACCACGTAGAGCGAGGGGGTGCGGCTGTGGCGATGCTCAGGTTCGCCGATCGGCTGCCGCAGTGTTCACGGTGCGGGGGCGATCTCATCATGGGCAGCGTCGCGCCGCAGGATGACGATGCCGCACGGGCCGGTCTGCGGCGAACTTCAGTCGAACCCTGCGAAGAACTCGTCGAAAAACCGGTCGACCAGGGCCTCTGCCCCGGCCTGCATCAGCTCGTACCCGCCGAAGCGGTACACCTCGTAACCGGCAAGTCGAAGGGCGCGGTCCTCGCGGACCATGTCCGCATACACCCGAGGTGACGGCCTGCCGTCCTCGCTGTAGTGATGCACGCCATCGACTTCCAGCACTACTCGCACACCGTTCGGCAGCAGCATCAAGAAGTCCATCCGCTCGCGGGTCAGTCTCCCCGGCCGGTCACCGCGCATCGCCTTGGTGTACGGGTCGTAATGCAGATGCACCTGCGGCAGCATCGCGGGCAGGTCCGTCCCCCCGGGCCCGGCCAAGCGGCGCGCATACGCGGCGAAGAAGGTGTGCTCAGGCGGTGACTTCTCATCAAGCGACTGCTTCAGCCTCCGGTAGAGATGGCTGCTCGCCCGGGCGTCATCCAGCCCGCTCACGGCTGGCTCCGTACTGCGCCACCAGTCGAGCAGATGCCCCCACGTCAGTCCTTCAAAGGTCAGAGGCTGGTCGTACAGCAACCAGAACTCCGCGTTCTCCTCGAGGCGCAGATGATTGCCGACCGCATCGGGGTACACGATCCTCGGCTTCGGTCCGATGCCCGCGAAAATCAGGTTCCGGAACTCGCCCGACGCTCCTCGCGGACCCATCCGCGCAAGCACTGCCTCAAGCTCGTCACTGCCCAGTTGGGCCACTACCCGCCGGGCAAGATCCGGCAGCTCCCGGTCACCGACGCTCTCCAGCCTTTCCCGTACGTACTGCCCCTTGCTGTAACCGTTGAGATGCCCCGTCTCGTCAAGCAGGCTCATGCCCAGCCGCTGACACACCCCAGGCAACGTGCTTCCCGTCGTCTTGCGCACGAGCTCCTGCTTGACGAGCTCCCGCAGCTGTTCCATCCGGATCGCCTCAGTCATATGCCCCCCAGGACCTTCGTGATGAGGTAACGCCTGCTGCCCCTTGAGCCCATCGTCGCATCTGCTTCGGACAGCAGACCGCGCCGCCGGGAGGACCTCGTCGGCATGGTGGATGAAGGAGGGAGGCGGCCGCCGAAGGCGTTGTTCAGCAGCGTGCTCGGCGGGCAGCGGCCCGGCCTGACGGAGCTGGCATCGACGGTTGCCGTGGGGTGCCAGGGCGCGGGCGGTGTCCAGGCCGTACAGCCACAGCCTGCCGAGCGTCTTCCGCGTCGTGCGCCCAGGACGCGGAAGACGCTGTGGCCGGCGGCCTGCCGGACCAGGGCTTCCTCGCTTCCCTCCGTACCCATTACAAAACTGGAAGACCCCCTGCTTCCGGCTCATCATACTTGCTGATAAAGCGAGTTGGCACTCCAGCACTCTCGTGCATTACGATTCTTGCTGCGTCACCATTACGAAACGTCAGGATGGAGGCGGCATGGCTGCCGCTAAGACGGTAAATGTGCTCAGTAACGTGTCCGCCGGCCGGACGGTGGGCGTGCACAAGGCGCGCGGTGAGTGGTCTGAGCTGGTGGCCGAGGCCAAGGAGGGGAGCGCCGTCGTTCTGACGCACGAGGACGAAGCGGCGGCGGTTCTTGCCCCCCTCGCCTGGCTGGAGGCGGCGGCCGGGCAGCGGCCCGCGGTGGTGGAGACGCCGGTGAGCGCGGCCCGGACCAAGCTGGGGGAGTTGGTGAGGGACGCCGCCCAGGGTGTGCCCCAGGTCCTGACCCGCTACGGCCATCCCGTAGCCGTCATGCTGCCCGGCCCCGGCCAGAGCCAGACGCCGACGCCGTCGGCACCGCCGGCGTCCGGCCAAAGACGGCTGGTGGCAGCGAGCGATGCCCTGAGCGCCCAGCCCTTTGCTGCACGCCTGTCGTTTGGGCTACCCGCCCTGGACGCCGCGGTGCGCGGGATCAGCGCCAGCCGACTGACTCTGATCGCGGGCAATCCGGGTGTGGGCGCCAGCCTGCTCGCGGTGGCGGCCGCGCGGCAGACGGCGCTGGTCGAGGAACGAGGCGGCGTCCTGTACGCCGCCTCCGGCCTCGGGCAGGCGGACGTGGTGGCCCGGCTGGTGGCCTCCCACGCGGGGGTGAGCTACCACCAGTGGCGTGCGGGCACTCTGCCCGACCCGGAGGCGGCCGCCGCACGGCTGGCCGAGACGGCGGTACGCGAGCACGGGGACACGCTGTTCATCGACGCCGGTTCCGGGCTGGACGCGTCCGTGATCAGCGAGGTGGCCCTGGACGACAGCTGGTCCAAGCCGCTCACGCTGGTGGTCGTGGACCGGCTGCAGCGTGCGGCGGACGCGCGTCTTCCCCTGTCGGGAGTCGCACTGGAAGAAGCTGCGCGCGATCTGGCACATCTGGCGCGTCAGGCCCAGGTGCCGGTACTCGCGGTCGTCGACAGCGACGACGCGGACCTGCTGGCCGCGCTGGACGCCGACGTCACCCTGACTTTGACGCGTATGGGCCAGGCGGCCCGGATCGACGTCGCCGAACGCGGGATGGGCCGCCTGACGTCGGTAGCCCTGGAACCCGACATCCCCCGGGCACGGTTTTTGCCCCTGCCCGACCACATCGCCCAGCGGCTCCTGCGCGAGGACACCAGCTCGCTCACCCGGGCAGCGCCCCGCGTCGCCGACTCCGCCCCGGCTCACCCGGACACGCAGGACGTTGCGGGCACACCCGGCCCCACCGCAGCACTCGATGAGGACGCGCAGGAGGCCCAGCAGCCGGCCGATCAGCCCGGCAGCCCCGCCCAGCAGCAGCGGCGGCCCGGCGCCTGGCCGGCGGCCGTCACCGACGCCGCTGCGGCCACCGCCCGCGCCACCGCCGCGGACACCGCCGCGGGCACCCCGGCGGCAGACGAACCAGCCGCCCAGGACCTTGCCCCGGCCGACGAGCAGCCGGTACCCGAGCAAGAGCCGGTCCCGGACGACGAACGGGCCGGGAAGGGCTTCGATTATGGCCCGTTCGCGGTCATCGACGGCCGCCGCCGGGCGCACCTGACCAGCGGGAAAATGATCCCGTGCCCGGCGACCACCGTCCGGGAACTGGTGGCCTGGGCCGCCGACCGGCCCTTCGGCACACCCCGGCTGCATCCCAGCGGCCGTGACGGCGACCCGCTGATCGTCCTCACCGCCGAGGCCGCCCGTGCGCTGGGGCTGCCCGAGCGCACGGGTGAGGACCGTGCCCTGCCCGTCGACCACCCGATCATCGCCGACCTGACCGCTCACGGCTGGGAGATGCCGCAGCGCGGGAACAAGCCCTGGTTCTCCGCCTGGGTCCGCGTCTTCCAGCGCATCGAGCGCGGCCGCCGCTCGGTCCAGCTGGCCGTCCTGCCCTGGGGCGCGCTGACCAGCGGCGGCTGGCCGCTGCCCATCGACAGGGAGACCAGGCTGCCCGTCTCCACGACGGCTGAAGTGGTCGACTTCCTGCGCGTCTACAGCGAGCGCATCATGACGCCGGTCAGCTCCACGGCCGCGACGGGACAGGAACTGATGAGCGCGCTGCGCCCGGCCACCCGCGCCTGGCGTGAGGAGGAGACCAAGAAGGTCCGCTCGAAGTGGCTCGAGGGCTCTCTCCACCTCGCCGTGGACCCGGCGCCCCCGGAGGCGACCAAGGACCATCCGCTGGCCGCCGGCCGCGATCCCAAGGACCCGGCCCAGTTCCTGCAGGAAGAGGCCCTGCAGTGGTGGCGGCTGCCCACCGAGGAGGAACGCGGCCTGCCCTACGTCGTGTGCCTGGACACCATGATGGCCTTCTTCGCGGCCTGCAACGGCACCCCCATGGGCACCTGCGCGCCCTACCACCTGCCGCGGGCACCCTTCGACAAGAAGCTTGTCGGCTCCTGGCTGGCGGACCTCTCCGGTGTCCAGACCGACCCTCTGCTGCCCAGCCCGTTCACCCCCGACGGCACCCGCCCGAGCGGACCGGCCTGGTACCAGACCCACACCGTGGCCCTGGCCGTCGAACTCGGCCACACACCTCAGCCGATGGAAGCCTATGTGCGGCCCACTGCGGAGCAGGCCAAGGCGCTGGGCATCTCCCCCCACCCCGACCGCTACGACGAGCGGCGCCGCGCGGCCGGACCGGTCCCCGCCTTCGGCGCGGGCCCCTACCTCAAGCCCTGGTACGAGCACATCAACGACGGCTACATGCAGACCATGACCGCCTTGGGCGCGGTCACCCACGATGACGGCAGCCCACTGTCACCCAGCGAGTTCCTCGACGCCATGGCGAAGATGGACGACCCCGACTTCCGCGCCACGCATGCCACCGACTTGCTGGTCCTCAAAGCGATCAAGCAGACTGTCAAGGGCGCGATCGGCAAGTACCAGCAGGGCCCGCAGGACTACGGCCGCCGGGCTGCCGGACAGCACGCCCGCTGGAAGACCCTGGACCGCCCGGACTGGCGCCCCGACCACCGGGCCGCGATCCTCGCCCGCTACCGCGCCGTCATGAACCGCAAGATCATCAACACGTTCAAGGCCACCGGCGCCCGCCCCCTGGCCGTCAACACCGACGCCATCGTCTTCGCCTCCCCCATCCCGGACATCCTGTGGCTGACCGGCCACAAGGGCGGCTTCGCCGTCGGCCCCAACCCCGGCCACGTGAAGCTGGAAGGCGTGCAGTCCATGGACTGGTACCTGCAGGTGACCGCCCTCAACAAGAACCCGGCGAGCCGTGCCAAGGACGGCCGCACCGACAGCGTCCTGGACGGCAAGTGATGGACACCACCCCCGTACTGGACGCCCTGTGGGACGTCCACCACCTCGAGCGGGACCGCCTCGCGGCGGCCCCGCAGCGCGGCATGCCCCAAAGCCCCCGCGCCCAGGTCGCCTTCCTCCACCGCCGCCTGGGACGCAGCACCGCCCGCGTCGCCGCCCTGCTCGGCGTCCACCCCGAGACGGTGCGCCGCTACCTGCGCGGCCAGCGCCGCAACCCGCCCGCCGACTTCGCCGCCCGCCTCCAGGACGCCGTCGCCGCCCGCTTCCGCTCCCGGCTGGCCCGCAGAGCCGACGACGAGATGCGCCGCCGCGGCCTGCGCACCTACCTGACCGCCACCTTCACCTTCTACAGCCCCTCCGCGGGCAGCAGCGACGACGGCCGCGAGCGCCGCCTGGACGAGGACCTCACCCCCTCGGAGACCGAACGTCTCCTCGCGGCCCGTGACGCGGGCAACGAGACCCGCGCCCTGGAGATCGCCGGACAGGCGGTCGCCGAAGCCTACTTCGGCCTGCGCGGCACCGGCATGGACGTCACCGTGCGCGACGTCGTCGCCATCAAATTCGAGCTCTGACCCGCCCGCCCCTCTGTCCTCGAGGACCACCGCCCATGACACGCCGCCCCGCCCGCCACACCCTGCGCCGCGATCAGCGCACCGCCCTCAACGCGAGCGTCACCGCCATCGCCGGCGGCGGCCGCGCCACGATCGTGATGCCCTGCGGCTGCGGCAAGACCCTGGTGGCCGCCCGCACCGCCGAACACCTCGCCCACAGCGGGCACGTCCGCCGCACCGTCGTCATGGTCCCCACCCTCGACCTGCTCGCCCAGAGCGCGAAGGTGTGGAAAGAACAGAACGACCACCACGGGCACCTCCTCGCCGTGTGCAGCCCCCGCGCCGACCTCGACGCCCTCGGCATCCCCCAGACCACCGACCCGGCCGAGCTCGCCGCCCTCCTGGCAGGCCTCGACCACTACACCGTCTTTGCCACCTACGCCTCCCTCGCCGACGGCGACGACAAGCAAGGCGCCCTGCTCGCCGCGCACGCCGCCCGCGCCCTGCCCCCCTGGGACCTGCTGATCGCCGACGAAGCCCACCGCACCTCGGGCAGCATCAACAAGGCCTGGGCCGCCGTCCACGACGACGACAAGGTCCCCGCCCGCCGCCGCCTCTACTACACCGCCACCCCCCGCATCTGGGAGAGCGACCCCGCCTACACAGAAGCCCTCCGCCCCGGCACCGGCGGCCCGAGCCTGGCCGTATCCATGGACGACCCCGACATCTACGGCCCCGTCGTCTACCGGATGGAACTGAGCGAGGCCATCACCGCCAAACTGGTGTGCGACTACCGCATCGTCATGATGGTCGTCGAACACCCCGGCCTGCAGCACGAGCTGCGCCGCACCCGCAACGCCACCTTCCAGGACACCCCCGCACTGGTCAGCCTGTCCACCGCGCTGCTGAAGACCGCCGCCCGCTACCCCGGCACCGGCGCCGGCAAGTGGATCAGCTTCCACCAGCGCATCAAGGACGCCCAGGCCCTCACCGACACCTTCCTGCAGACCGCCGCCGCCCTGCACGGCGAAACGGCCCCCGGCCCGCACGACGAAGCGGAAGTCCCCCTCGTCCCCGCCACCCTGCGCGCCGACACCGTCCACATGGACCACCCCGACCGCGTGGCGATCCTCGACAACCTCAACCACCCCCAGCCGCTCACCGACGACGGCCGCCCCAGCGCCCTCACGCTCGTCTCCAACGTCCGCATCCTCGGCGAAGGCTGGGACTCCACCTCCGTCGACGTCTGCTTCGCCGCCCCCCGCGCCGACGTCGTCGGCATCGTCCAGGCCCTCGGCCGCGCCCTGCGCCCCCGCCCCGACGGCTCCAAGGCCACCCTGCTGGTCCCCCTCTACCTCGCCCCCGGCGAGGACCCGGGCGACCTGCTCAACTACCGCTACTACAAGCCCCTCTACGACATCCTGCTCGCCCTGCGCGCCCACGACCGCCGCATCAGCGACCGGCTGCCCACCACCCAGCTCGGCGAGCAGCGCCCCGCCCCGCCAGCCGCGAACGCCCCGGCCGGCGGCAGCGCGGGCGAACAGGAGCACACGGGACCAGTCGTGGACCTGCCCCAGCAGCAGTCGCCGACGCCGCCCTTCGGCGACGGCCCCGGCACCCCGGAGATCATCGGCCCCGACGGCATCGCCCTGACCCCCCGCGAAGTCGCCCAGGTCATCCGGCTCCACGTCACCCGGCCCTCCTCCATCACCGCCGACTGGGCGATCGGCGCAGCCGCCGCCGCCGACTTCTTCAACGAACACGGCCACCTGTCCCCGCCGCGCACCCTGCCCGGCCAGGGCACCGACCCGCGCTTTCTGGAACTGCCCGCCTGGCTGGACGCCCAGCGAGCCGCCCGCCGCAACGGCGAGCTCAAGGACTGGCAGATCGACTTCCTCGACGAGACCGGCATGGTCTGGGAGCCCCGCAGCGAGAACCGGCAGATGCTGATCGCCTACGCCCGCGAGTGCGCCCGCGAACACGGCGGACTCGCCGTCTCCTCCGGCTACACCACCCCCGACGGCCGCAAGTTCGGCCGCGACCTGGCCAACCTGCGCCAGCGCGCCGCCAGGCTGGAGCAGCAGGCAGCCGCCGACAGCGAGGACCAGAAAGGGTTCACCGAGCTCCTGGACGCCCTCTTCGAGATCGACCCCTGGTGGAACCCGCCGTGGCCGCTGCCCTGGCAGCGCCACTACCAGCAGGCCAGGGCACGGTACGACCGGGGCGAGCACCTCGCCCAGCCCGGCGACACCCGCACCTACCGGCAGTGGCTGCGCGATCCCGGAGAGGGCCTCGCCGCGGACCAGCTCGACCTGCTGCGGGCGATCGACTGCGCACCCGCCAGCGTCTGAACCGCGCCCCGGCGCACCGCCCGCCCCGGCACGCAGGCCAGGCCCACCGGCGTCCGCCCGGCCTGCCACCGGGAACCGGTGCTGCCCTTCGGCCCCGACACCCCTCACGCGTGCGGGCCGGCCGTGAACCGGCCGGCCAACCAGTCCGTGCCTGCCTGCCGTGCACCCATGACACCCACGTCGTGCCGACGGCCTGTCTCCGGCCCGCCGCGAGCCGCACGGGACACAGCCATCTGCCGAACTGACGTCGCAAGAGACACCCGCGCGGATGAACGGTCCTTTGCGCCGCAGCCGCATCACCCCCGCACCGCAGGCGCGCCGCCCCGCCCGGCCCCAGGAAGTCGCATCCTGCACGGCACCACCGGAATCACCTGCTGATTCTTCCGGCCCCTGCCCTTCCGGCCCCGGCTAAGCAGTGAGGGTTTTCAGGGTGGCCCCCGGACGGGTGACGGCGGGACCGTAGGCAACGGACAGGGCTCCCGTGCCGTTAAGAGAGATGTCTAGGTCTCAACTCTCCAGCTCAGGAGCCCTGTTGATCCCGTATCCTGCCGCACTCGACCTGCCGCACGCACTCGTGGAGTGGGTGACGATGCTGATCGTCACCCGTGAGGGTGACCGACGCTGCAAACTCCGGCCGTCCGAGCGTGCGGTGATCGCTCTGGCATACCTGCGCCGGCACGACCCCCTGGCTCAACTCGCCGCGGGTTTCCGTATTTCCGTCGGCACCGCCCACGCCTACGTCACCACGGTCGTCGAGCACCTGGCCGCCAAAGCGCCGGGCCTGCTGAAGGTCCTACGCGAGACAGACCCCGACTACGTTCTCCTGGACGGCACGCTCGCCGAGTGCGACCGGGTCGGCGACGGACGCGCGGACTATTCGACGAAGCACAAGCGGCACGGCGTGAACGTGCAGGTCATCGCGGATCCGGCCGGTCGCACGCTGTGGCTCTCACCCGCCCTGCCCGGCCGGACGCACGACCTGACCGCCGCCCGCACCCACAAGATCATCAGAATCTGCGGGCGCCAGGGCGTCCCCGTCCTCGCCGACATGGCCTACATCGGCGCGGGCGAGTGGGTCACCACCCCCAAACGCCGGCCGCCCCAGGGCGAACTCACCCCGACCGAGCAGACGGTCAACCGGGCCTTGTCCGCCGCCCGCGTACCCGTCGAACGAGGAATCGCCCGCCTGAAATCCTGGCGAATCTTCCGCAGAGCCCGATGCAGCCCAAATCGCATGACGTCAATCACCAAGGCCGTCCTCACCCTGGAGCGGCACTGCTGAAAACCCTCAGTGACGCTGCAGAAAGCGGCAGCGCCCTTTTTGGACCTCTCCCCGCTCCCTAATGCGGCGCACCGCCATTTCATTACAACGACCTACCGCAGCCACCCGCTCAGAGGAAGGCGCGCCTTCAAGCTCTTTTCGTGTAACGTTCGGTGCGCCCCTTAATGGCGCGCATGCCTATCCGGCGTGCGCATAACCGTTCGAAAGGGGGTGGATAACGATGGGCAAGACCGGTACGGGGTCCGAGAAGGACCCGGTGCCGCCGAGGACGCTACTGCAGCGCTTCACCGACGTGGTGAAGCTCGCGGGAGCGGCGTGCTACCTGGTCTACAACGCACTGCGCTTGCACCAAGGGGACCGCTAGCCCCGCAGAAGCAGCGGCAGGCCCGCCGTAGGGGGCGGGCCCACCTCGCCGCACCATCGAAGGGCGGGGCTCGTGTCGGCCGATAAGACGACGGCGCGAGCCCCGCATCGTTATGAGGAGCGACAACGTCACCGTATCACCAATGGTGAATCCTCACGGCGCACACCAAATGGTTCCCAATTTTCACCGCGCGAATGACGGTAGCATTTCGTTTCGCGCCCGCTGAAAAGTTGAGGATGCCGAAAAAGTTCGGCGAAATTTTTGAAGACGAATGTTCCCCCGTTTTGCGATGTGCGTGCCGCAAAAATTCGACGGCGAAGTGGAAATGTTACATCCACTCGAACTTTCCCGGAAAAATGCGCGCGTCCCGGCGTCGGCCTCTTTGCCCGGCGGGAGATGGGAAACACATCATGCTTCCCACATGGTGAACCCAGGCGACAGGAACGCCCGGCATCCGGCCGACGGCGACCGCCAGCACGGGACAGGGGGGAACCACAGCAGCCCACGCGGCGCCCGTCAGGACAGCAGAGTGCAGCCCCCCCGCGAGGCCTTCAGCCGATGCCGTCCCGCCAGCGCGCGCCGTGCGCACCTCCGAGACGTCCTCGGCCACCGCCGGGCCCTGGTACGCATGGATCACCCATGACGAAGGGCCCGGGCCGGCACCGGAATCGGTGCCGGCCCGGCATGCCGTCCGCCTGGCGCGGGCCGTCCACCGCAACCCGCTACCCGGGCCGCGACGACCGCGGCCTACACGCGACGGCTTCAGCCCCTGTCACGGTCTTTGAGGGCATCCATGCCGGAGCTTTCCGGCTGCCCGCTGAGCAGCCAGACGCGCGCCCGCATCTGCAGCCGCGCGGCCCACGCCCGCACACGGGCACGCACCCACTCGAAGCCGGCCCGCGCCTTACCCCTCCACCAGGACAGTGCGGGCGGCACGAGGAACAAGAAGACACCCGCGAGGAGCAGCAGGGATACGGGGGAGTGCAGGACAGTGCAGAACAAGACGACCTCATAGGAGAAGAGCAGGCACTCAGCGCGCCGCGCCCTGCCTCCACAAGGTCACGCGGCCGCGGCGCCCGCGGTGGGCTCGGTCCGGTACGGAAGCCGGACAGAACCTGGCGCCCGCGGCACCCGGGGCGTCGTCAGCCTGATCACCCCGCACGGCGAGGCCGCCGTGCGCAGAACCCACTTCTGACGCGGGTACCGGGTGTCGTCCAGGAGCTGCTCGAGAGCGCAGTGCAGGAACTCCACCTGCGCCTCGAGCGCGGCAGCCCGCTCGCGCAGGGCATGCACGCGGGCTACGAGAAGACTGAGGCTCCGCCTGAGCCGCAAGCCCACCTTCACGGCCGAGAAGGCTCGAGCCGGTGAGATCGCTCCTCCGGCGCCCTCCGGCACCTCCATCGCATCCAGCCGGTCGAGTTCCTCGCGGACCCGGTCCAGCTCAGTCTCGGCACGCCACTTGGCCTGCACGAGGTACATCACGGTGTGGGACTTGCCGGAAGAACACATCATGACGAGATCCGGGCGAGCCGTCCGCGCGACCACCGGGAAGTGGCCCTGCCGCATGTCCTCGTCGAAGGCCCGCTGCACCAACTGCTGGAGCACAGCTCCGATCTGCAGAGGGTCAGCGTTCATGCGCACACTGTAGCCCGACTGGCGGATGCCGCGTGCCGGTCAGCCCCGGCCCGCCGGCGGTCCCGCATCGCGCCGTCGACCACGGCGCTCCTGAACAGACAGGGGTACGTCCCGCCCCCGGGCCGGTCCAGTCCACTGCCATCGCCCGCTCGGCGACCAGCCGACCGCACGCCGAAGGGACGACATGGCACCCACCCCTCATGCCTGGCGCGGATCCATCCGCAGGCCGGGACGGGCGCCGTCCGGCTACACCACAGGATCGCGGAAGGAAGCAGACAGGACGTCCTCGTCGGGCAGACCGAGTTCGACGCGCAGGAACCGCAGATAGTCCTGCAACCCGTCCGTGTTCCCGGGTCGGCGGGGATCGAGCGCCTCGGCGATGAGGACGGCCAGCGACTCCTCCCGGGTGGCGATGGCTCGTGAGACGGTCTGACCCCAGCAGATCCAGACGGGATGCTGCAGCATGCGCACCACACCCTCGGGCTCCATGCGCAGAGGCATCCCGGGAGCCACCCGCAACGCGGCCAAGCTGCACAGCAGGGCGAGCATCTGATACTGCGTCGTGAGCCTCACGACGGCGGCGGCACGCACCAGTGCCTCATCGTCCGCACACTCCACCGCGGCGATCAGCGCCTGGACTCCTTCGAGGTACTCACTCAGAACATGGGGCGTCTCCCCGCGGTTCATCTGAGCAAGCTCCCGTGCCGCAAACGTCGCCTTCATCCCCTCGACGAGAGGTTCCGGCAGACGCAGGCCCGCACCGACTGCCTCAGCGATCTCTTCCGAACCCACCGCATCCGGCCCGCCGACGAACACCCTCATCAGCACAGGCAGCAGCGGCCGCACCTCCTGCCACCGAGGCATCCGAGCCACGCCCGCCACATCCAGGCCCCGCTGCTGCGCGAGATCCCGGAGAAAGTTGTGCATCTCAGGCGGCGGCTGGGAACGGCGAGCGCGGTCCGCAGTCGCCTGCAGCACCGCCTCGGCCTGCTCGTCCCACGCCTCCTCGCCCAAGTTTGCCCCCGACAGGAACTGCGGCTCGATCCCGAACGCGGCGACGCGGCGATGCAGATGTCCGATGACCACCGTCCGCAGCGCAGCCGGTGAGTCCTCGCGCAGCGCCTGGTCCAAACCGGTGGTCAGCACGGTCTCCAGGGCGCGGCCCTGCCGGGCGGAGCGGGCCAACAACTCGGCCCGCTCCACGGTGGCCGGCAGCAACTCAGCGCGCGTGCCGCGCCCCCGGCCCAGCCCCCGTCGGGGATGCCGAGGCAGATACCCAGCCGCCCGCCATCGCTCCAGCTGGTAGACGGACACGCGCACACCCCGCTCAGCCAGAGTCCTGATGAGCGTGGCGTCGGCGCCCGAGGGCGGGGTACGGGGCACGCCCCCGATACAACCCCGCGATCTGCCCCTACGCAACGAGTTCCCGGCATGAGGTCATCAGGTGACAACACCGCGCGACGGAAGGACCCCAACTGACCATGCTGAACACCGTGCTGAGCGCGTCCGACTCCACGCCCTACCTCGCGCTCCTCGCCGCCGTCGCCGTCCATGCACGCCCGCTCATCCTCCTGGCCGGCTTCCTCGTGGCCGTGCGCGGAACCAACGGCCCCAAGCGCAGCGACATGTTCACCGACTTCGCCCACCACCTCACATCACGGCACAGCGCCCGCCGCTGACCCCCGCACTGGCCGGGGCACGGTAAACAGCGACGACGGTGTACCAGCGCACGGGCGGCGCCGAGGGCTCCTCGGGCGGCCCGTGCGCTGCCTGTCAGCTTCTAGGGCATGCGTAACTCCGAGGTCGGGGCGGGCTCTTACCCTGGCATACGCCGGGTGGGCAGCCCTTTGAAGGGGTCGAAACCAAGCTGCTCGATCACGCGTCGACGGGTGGAGTCCCGCGGACGCCACTCGTCGCCGAGCGGATATACCAGCCCCAGACCGGCCGCGGGCGGCGAGAGTTGGTAGTCGGCCCGGGGACAGCCGGAGACGTGCGGGCACTCCTCCAGGACGCGGTTGCACAGGCCGCACAGCAGGCCGCGCACCAGACCCGTCTCATGGTCATGATCGACCATCGCTCCGGGGTAGCGGCCGCACAGGTGGCAGTCGGGCCCGAGCGCGTCGACGAGGGCGGCGCGCATCCGCCGGACGGAAGCGGTACGGGCTGGGGGAGGGGGCCAGCTGTGCAGCAGGCTGTAGTGGCCGGCGATACACCGCTCCCGCCGGCTGACCAGGCCAGGGTCGGTGCACGGGCCGAGAAGGCGCACCGTCCAGGTGACCTCGGCCGAGCCCCAGACGATGCCGTCGTCGACCCGGCCGCCCATCCACTCCCGCGGACCGCTGGGGCTTTCGACCCACGAATAGTGCTGCCGGTGCGTGCGTCCTGCGGGCGACTGCTGGTCGCCGCAGAGCAGGTGACCGGCACGCACGAGGTGGTGGCGGCCGTCGTCGCCGAGGGCGGCGAAGGTGGAGCCCGGCGGCCCGGGCAGCGCAGCCGGCATGCGGCACGGGTACTCGTCGGCGTCGGCGACGAGCTGTTCCACGAAGGGCAGGCCCTGGTGGGCCCAGCGCCACAACAGCTTCGCACGCCGGTAGGGAGGCATATCGTCCAAAGTGGGCACCAGGTGATCGTGGCGCACGGCACTGACAACGCCCGTACGGCCAGCGCGGGCATGAGCCTGCCGCTCCCGATGGCCAGGGCAGCCGCACTCTGCTGCACCAGGTGCAGTGATCATGCGCAACTCTCGCAGCCGGGCACTACCTCAGCCCCGCGGTTCGGGAAGCTCCCCTGGCCTGACAGCCACGATCTCCACGCTGGTGCAGCCACCGCTCTCGAGAGCAGCCTTCCGGTCCTGGGCGCTGGGCTCGTCGTAGGCGACGGCGGAGGAACAAGGCGTGCCGGTGGGGTCAGTCCAGGTGAGGCCGTAGTTCTGCATGGTTATCACGCGTTCATCGTTGCTCCTCCCGCCGGCCCGACCCTGGCAGGAGTGGTCGTCGTCCGCGAGGGTGTCGTCGATGCAGTCGGCGTCGGCAGCGCCTCCGCATACGCGCGGTTGCCCGACGCGGAACGAGAGACTATGCGCGGCGCGCCAGGCATCAAGGGCCGGAACGGTCGCCTGACCAACGACGATCGCCGCGACGCTCGGTTTGAGGCGAGTCATGGCGTGGACGACATCAATGAAAGGGGAGTCCAGCAGTGCCTGGGCTACGCGGTCGGCCTCGGAGGGGGCGTTTTGGCGCAAACCATGCCAGTCGCGGAGGATGGAACAGGCCCGAACGAAGGCATCCACTCGCCCTTTGACGAGTTCTGACCGGTTGAGCCCGAACACCCGTATCGTCTCTTCCCCCTTGGGCGACAACGGATCGTACGTGCCGACCGACAACCGTAGAGTGAGATGATCGGCGGGATCCTCTGCCGTGGGGTCCACCAGCAGGCAGTCCCCCTTCGCATCCACCGGGTACTTACGGTTCTTCGTGTTGCTGTTGCAGAACGAACAGGCCAAGAGGTGGTTGACCCACACGAAGGCCCGCAGAGGTGCCCTCTCCAACGGCTCGAAGTGATCGATGTCAGTTCCGCGGCTGTCATCGCAGTACATGCACCGCACGGCACCGCGGGCCATCGACTCCAGGGCCGAGCGCACATGCTTCTTAGGAGCCTTCGCGTCTCCCCAGAGTTCCCGAGCAGCTTGGCCGGTCGCCCCGGCACTCTCGACCCGCTGTGTCCATCGCGTCAGCAAGCTCTGCGCATGCGCGGAGATATCGACGCGTTGAAGCGGAATCACCGTTCCTGCTCCAGCCGCGCCGACACCTCGGCCACCCTGCTCTCCAGAGAGCTCGTCAGCAGGCTGCTCAGCTCCTGATACTCGGCGATCTCCTCAGCCGTGGCCGCTTCGGCATACACCTTGCGCTCCAGGGCCACCAGACGCCGGCGCTGCCGCTCGGCACGGCTGGAGTACGGCGTCTCCAGACCGAAGAGCTCCGAGAGCACAGCATCGTCTCCGCTCCCGTACACGACCCTGCGGTAGAGATCCTCGTCCACCACTTCCGGGGGCTGCTGCTCGTCTGCTCCAGGGAGCCGGATCAGTCCGCCCTCGTCGGCGGCCTGGCAGATGTAAGGGCTGTGGCTGGTGACGATGAACTGGATGTTGGGGAAGTGGTCCTGCAACCAGTCGCCTATCTTGCGCTGCCAGGTCACATGCAGGTGCGCGTCCACTTCGTCGATCAGCACGACGCCTGGGGCGAGGATCGCCGTACCCCCGGACCTGGAAGCGGTCGGATGAGTGTGCAAGTACCCGTAGGCGCCGTGGAGCTGCCGGACGATGTCCAGCACCAGTGCCGCCACCGTCCGGTAGCCGTCACTCATCTCCTTCAACGGGAAGCTGGGCTCCTTACGGCCGTTCTCGATCACCCACAGGCCGTCCGCCGACACCCTCTGGATCTGGTACCGGTCGGGCAACAACCCGTCCCGCAGCAACGACAGGACCTGATTGAGCAAAACGGCGGCCTCGCTGCTCCTGCCTTCCTCGTACCTACGCAGCCGCAGATCGATCAGCCACGCCACGCCCTCGGCCAGCGAAGCGTCCTCGTGGAAGAGCGTTGCCAGGCGCCCACTGGGCCCCTGGTTCAGCATGAGCCGCTGCGCCTCGCTGGAGCCGCCGGTCAGCCGCCGGAACGGCCCGTAGCCGGCGCAGAACCAGCCGATCGGATTCTCAGCCCACGGACCACGAGGGCCGCTCCTCCCTTTGACGTCCAGCGGCTCCATGACTGGCCGCTGCCAGCCACGGTGTTCCTCCGGCGTCGGGCGCGCCCACTGCAGTCCCAAAGAGATCTCACCCTGAGGCTTGTTGCCCGACCCTGTAAAGCCATCGTGCACCGGGTCACTGACGACGTGGACCTCCACCTCCCCCTTCTTGGCAGGCGTCGAGATCCAGCCGGTGAAGTCCGACACCAGCGCCCGCGCGACCGCCGGTCCACCCAGCGCCAGGGCGATCGCCTGCAGCACAGTGGATTTGCCCGAACTGTTGCGTCCCGCAAGCACCGTCCAGCCGCTGCGCCCGGGCAAGATCAGATCGGCCGCCCGCCTGCCGGTGAAGCCCTTGATATTCCTGAGCTGGACCCTTGAGACGTACACCCGCGCTCTGCCTCCATCCGACCGCCTTGCCCCTCACACGAACAGAGCCTCGCGGGGCACCGATGCCCTACATTCTCACGCCCCCGCCACGGGCGACGCTGCTGGCCAGGACGACGAGCACAGCAACGCCGCCCCTGCGGCGACCCTCCGCGGCTGACAACGACAACCACACACGGCCGGCTTCCCCGGCCGACGCTGCGCCCTCCCACTACAGCAGCCCCGCCTCCGCATGGACGTAACCGAAAGCCTGCGCCATATGGACCACCGCGCGGCGCATCACATCCTGGCGCTCGGCACGCCGCATGGAAGGCTCGGCGGTGATCGTGACCGCCATCTCCTGCCGGGAGCCGCGGCCGCCGGGACCGAGCCGACCGAAGTCGACGAACGACGCCAGAGCGGGGGTCACACCGCTGTCGTCATACCGTTCGGCGCTCAGCCGAAGCTCGGTCGTCGGCGGCGCCGCCCAGCGCCGGACGGCCGGGTCACCGAAGACCGCAGGCAGCAGTTCAGCGGCCGTCTCCCATGCGTGGAAGAGGACGTCCTGGACCTCCTCGAAGCCCAGCGGTACACACTGATGACCGCCCAGCGCCGCCGCCCAGGCCGCCGCGTCCTCGGCCAGGACGTCCGCACAGGAGACGACAGCGGAGTCCGTCACGCCGGGGAGCGTGATCATGGCGGCGGCCGTCACGGCCGGCCGCCCGTCCGGGGCGGCGATGACACTCGTATAGCTTGCGGTGTGCAGCGAGTTGTCGTGCGGGCCCGCCTGCCACCGGGCCGCAGGAAGGCTGCCGCCGCGCCGCTGGGACAGCAAGGTCACCGCACCGGCCAGCGCACTGAACGGCAACTGCTGCTCCAGGTGCTGGCGCCGAGCCTTGGTGATCTCCAAAACGGAGGCGTCGGTCCACGGGAGCGTCACCAGGGCCCGCAGGCGCAGCTGCGGCGGTGGCACCTGGCTCGTCCACCGTCGTGCGGACCGGGTCTGCTCGAGGCTGAAGCGCACGGCGGGCTCCCACCGCCATCCACCTGTCTGCGAGCGCACCAGGCGGCCGGCGCCCCACCTGCCGCCCTCCAGATCCACCCGTACGGCGTCGGCGGTCACCACCCACGGACGCCCGCCCTCGCCCGCTCCCGGCAGCACCGGGTAGCCGACCGCCGCCAGCGGATCCCCGCCGACATCGCTGCGGCCGGCGGTGAGGATCGCCTGCCACACCGGCGCGGCGACCACGACCGGCGGGCGCGGAGGAGCCACACACAGCACCCACCCCGCCTCCCCGACCCGGGCAGGGCCCAGATCCTGCAGCACAGCCGCCTCGTGACGGTACGCCTCACCCACCGGGGCCCCAAGGCCCGCACCGGCCAGTTCCTCGTACGCCTCCCGCATCTCCCGCTCCCACTCGGGCAGGCCCTGACCCACGCGCACAGCAGCCGGCTCCGAGGCGGAGTGGGTGACGGCTTCGTGCAGGAGCCTCGACAGCGTCTCGGCGGTGGGCATGCCGGAGGCAGCGACACCCGCGGAGAGCAGGCGCTGGATCTCGGTACGCGCGAGCCAGTGTGTCCCGTCGGCCTCGCGCACGGGCACCGCGACCGTGTCCGTGCGCGGCGCACCAGGCTTGCCGACCGGCGCCGCGACGACGAACAGGATGCCCGCCTGCTGCACAGGGATGTCGATGTAGAGCACGCGACAGCCCTGCTGGTCGCCTGACCACTCCACGCTGATCCCGCGCGGAGCAGGGGTGATGTGCGCGCGGATCAGCTTGCGGATCTGGTCGCGGTCGACCGAGGCGCGTTCGACCGGGATGAACCGGTCGAGGATCTCCACGTCGTCCACCACGCGCGTGCCGATGCCCAGCACGAGAACACCACCGCCACCGTTGGCGAAGGCGCAGACGTCCTTGGCGAGTTCCTCCACCGCGCGCGGCTCGCGCAGTTCGTACGGCTTCTTCTTGGCGTCCAGCCACTGACCCTCCGGCTGCTCCAGCAGCAGGTCGGGCTTCTGCGCGCGCAGCGCAGCCCGGACGGCTTCGAGATCCATCGTCGACACCCTGGAAGTATCCCGGCCAAAACCTGCCCGCCCGACCGGATTTCCCAACTCCCCACGGCCAAGGGCACTGTGCCGCCCATCTCGGCCGCCTCCTCCGGTACTCCTCCCGCGCCCGGCTGCACGAAGACCAACGTCCGGCCGCTTGTCCTGCGCGTCCTGGCCGCCGTGCAGGACAAGCGGCGGCCAACACGCGACGAAGCGGTCCGTCAACTGCCGAACCGACCCTGCCGAAACACCAGAGCATCGGTGTGCCGCAGGGCGACTGACGTGCCAGAACCCGGACAACCACCAGCCCGGCTCCCGGCGCCCGTCACGCTCCCGGGCGGGCTTGGGCAACGTAGGCAGCCAGCTCGGCGCGCAAGTCCAGCCCCGATCCGGCTGCGGCCTGGCCCTGCAGGGCCTCGAACTCGTCAGCGCTGAGGCTGTCGACCCACTCGACCTGACGCTGGAACGCAGCCTCCTCCTCATCGCGCAGCCGCTGATCGTACTCATCGAGCTCGTGCTCATTCCCGGCCTCGGTGCCGTAGAGCAGCTTGCGGCGGGTCTCCTCCCGCTGACGGCGATCCTCGGCCTGCTCCTCGGCCCGCTCGACGACCTCGCACGGATAGACAGCGGGCCCCCTGGGCCCGGCGGGGATCCGCCGGTGTGCGGCGAGCATGCCGGCGGTCGTCTCGGGCCCGGCCCCGTACGCCGCGAGCAGAGCCGACAGCTGCTCCGCGCTGGGACGCCGCTCACCCCGGAGGATGTTGCTGATCGTGCTCTTCGACAACCGGCCGGCCGCCCCGGCAGACGCCGCCAGTGCCCGCAGCGAGGGCCTCTCGGCCTGCGCATGGATGCGGTTCAAAGCCCTGGTGAGACCCTCCCAGGTACTGACCCGCCCGGGAACGTGCGAAGGGGGCGGCCACACGGGCACCGCCGTCGACGGAGCGGTATGCCGCGCTACCACCAGCAAGTCCAGGCCCCGCTTCTCGAACACCCGGCCGTCGACACCGTTCTTGCTCGCCCACGCCCAGGCGTAGGAACTGATCGTCTTCTCCGTCGGCAGCGAAGGCGCGTCGAACGCGCGCCGCAGCGTGCGCTCACCCACCGGCCGCCCGGCCATCACGGCCCTGTCGGCCAGCCGCCGGAACGTCAGCCCGCACTGCGCCTCGCGCATCCAGGCGTGCAGCGCGGCCAACTCCGGCCACGACACCGCGACGGGTCGGCGCTTCATCACCGGCTACTCCCGGCGCCCGCACCGAGCAGACAGCCCAGACGGCCGGGCATGAGCAGCGCCCCGGCGGCCGCCGCAAAGGCGACCAGGACACCCGGAAGGGGACGCTCGAGCGCGGCGAGCGCGGTGACACACACAACGGGCGTGACGGCGACGACCGCCTCGCCCACACCGAGCCGGCCCGTGCAGCCAGCGCTGTCGGACGGCGGAGGACAGGACGAAGACATGGAAACACCTCAAGATCAGCAAGGCAGGTGAAGGGAGGGGCCGGAGGAGAGAGCGCCCCGCAGCGGTGCAACCGATCGTCGCAGCAGCCCTGAACCCGGCGCGACCCGCTCGCCGACGGCCCCAAAGAGGCGTACCTTCGCGCCCGGCCGCCGGGCGCAGGTCAGCGGCTGTGAGGTCACTTTTCCGTCCACGCCTCTTCGCGCACGGGGATGTCAGCGCTACCCCGGACACGCCGCCGGTTGCGGCCCCACCAGTCCCGCCACTCCGCATCCGCACGCCCACGGCGCGGGCGAGGAGAGCAGACGATCGCGTGACTCTCGATCGTCAATCCTCGTCCTCGTCGGAGCCGTCGGCGGGGACGACGGGGTGCAGTGACACCCCTACCGCTATGCGCGCCTGCCGGAACTCCTCGTCCACCGCACCCTGCAGCCTGTAGGTGTTGCGGAGCAGCGGCACCGGCCAGCCGGCTTCACGCAGAGCAGCATCCTCGATCACACCGGCCCTGGCCGCCCAGGCTCGAAGACCGCGCAGCGCGGCCTCCGCCGCTGCGGCGGTCATGTTCGCCGTATACACCAGCCACCCGTCCTCGGCGAGTTCCTCCCCGAGGGCACACTCGGGGCTTCCCTTGGATGCCCCACGTGGCGTGTCCGTCCCAACGACCAGGACACGGCCGCCATCCATACGGGCGAGAACCAGCACCACCCGGGACGTGTCCGCCTGAGCTTGCACTTCACCGGCCGCCGCAACCACCCGGCCCCACAGGTCCGCCGCCGACACCTCGTCGAGGTTCACCGTTTCGCTCTGGCCGCCCTGCGGCATGCGGTCCGCCGGCATGCGCGCGTTCACCCCGTCGATCTTGAGCTGCCGAAGGACGGACCGCTCCACCTGCCGCGCGGCTTCCCGGGAGGGCAGCAGCACAGCGCGGTACAGGTGCCAGCCCTGACCCCGGTGCTCATCGATCCGCGCGGAATCCAAACCAGCGATCCCCACCTTCCCGACCCCGGTGGCGCTATGCGTGACCACGTAAACGTGCGTGGGCGTTTCGATCATGCGGTCATCCCCGTCCGGGCCGACCCACACAGCCCGGCGTGGTCGGCGAGATGGATGTACAACGTGCCAGGACCCACCCAAGGGCGCGCCGCTCTCAGCGGTCGTCCACCGGTTCGTGGGCGGGCACCTGGCCGGGGCCGCGCCGCTGGCGGTCGCCGGAGAGCGCGACGATCCGGTGGACCAACAGCGCGACGGCCGGGTAGCCGCCGGTGGGGGAGAAGCCCACCCGACCGGTATCGGGCTCGAAGAACATCACCGTGCCGTACAGGCGGTGCAGCACGGTGTCCGGCCGCATTCCGCACTCGACGTCCACCCACAGCGTCCACTCCCGCAGCCAGTGGACGGGCAGGTCCGCCAGTTCCGCAGCCGCAGCGCCAGGGTGGTCGTCGTCCGATACCCAGGTATACGCGCCCACGACCAGGTCGTTGTACCGCTCGACCGATTCCAGCCCGCCGCCCCCGGCCCGCACCGACTGCCGCTGCGCATCGCGCCGCACAGCCCCCGCCTTCGTCACCAACGGCGTGGGAG
Organism: Streptomyces cathayae; assembly: GCF_029760955.1. Taxonomy (GTDB): domain Bacteria; phylum Actinomycetota; class Actinomycetes; order Streptomycetales; family Streptomycetaceae; genus Streptomyces; species Streptomyces cathayae. The sequence continues at coordinate 2,982 of NZ_CP121683.1, read as the reverse complement.
CCGCGCCCGCACCATCCCACTCAGCATCCGCCAGCAGATACGGATAAGCGCCGCGCAGCAGCGCCAGCACCTCCTGCTCCTCCGGACCGGTGGCACCCGCCGCCACATCCGGCCCGACCACGATCCGCCCCCAGTGCTCGCGGGTATGTTCGCCGGCATGCCGGGCGGCGAAGCGGGGGACTGCCAGCACCACGGCGTGCTCCGGCTCCCACCCGTAGCCGGTAAGACGTCCACCGAACGGCACACAGGGCCCGTGCTGCTCGTACTGGGCCAGATAAGCCAGACCCGCATCCTGCTGCCGGACAAGCGGCCAGCCGGTCACCAGCAGCAACTGCCGCCCTGCCGCACTCTTCCCACCGGCGGCCGAACCCAGCGCCCCCTCCAACCCGTCGCAGCACTCCGCCACCCACTCCCGCCACCGGTGCCGAAACTCCACATCCGCCCACTGCGCGGGCGAGGAGAACCCGCCGGCCGGGACAACAGCAGGCTCCGGCAGCGCTGTCACATCACGCACCCGCGCCCCACCCCAGCGCGCCTCCACCACGCCCAGCGCAGCCTCACGCGCCGCAGCCGTGCCCTGACCCCGGGCACTGCTCCAGGCCCGACGCACAGCCCCCCACGCATCGAACGGCTCCCCCCACCGGGCGTGCTCCACCACCGCGGCCGCCAACCCCAGACCCTGCCGCTGTACCCGCCCGTCAGCGGCCACCGCATCGCACGCCCCGCTGACCGACGTCGCCACGCCGGCTCTACGTCGGCAACCCGCTGCTGGTGCTGAAGAGGCTCCCGGGATGCGAGAACCCAGATCCGGGTCCGATGGGGTAGCCCACGCTGTTTCGCACATAGTGCGTCTCGCCGAAGACCCAGTAGAAGAGGTCGGTCAAGCTCCGCGGCCACAGCACCAGGCCAGCGCCACCGATGTAGCCGTGAGTGTTGCGCCTCGCCAGAGGCTTGAGCAGCTCGACGAGTTCCACACCGGCTTCCCGACCAGCGACGGCCGCGGTCGTCGCAGCAGTTACCAGATCTGCGAGCTGAAGGTGGGGAAGGTGGTCGGAGGGAGCCGTCACGATCGGCATGACCACGCGGTTCGGCTTCACGTACGTGGTGCCGACCGTCGTGAGGTCCAGAGCCTCGGCCAGCCACTTGGTGTGATCCCGATTGCCGCCACCGGGGATGTCGGCGATGACGACCCCGCGCTCCTCCCTCGACTCCAGGTGCATCTCGATGCGCTCGTAGAGGTAGCCCAGGATCTCTCGCGCGACCCTCGCCTTCGGCCAACCGATCTGGCCTCGGTCCCAGATCACCACGGCTGTGCTGACACCACAGTTGGCGGCAATCTCCAGCATGCGACGGCGCGTGCGCTTCACCACCTCGCCACCGGCTCCCGCCATGAAGCTGCCCTTCGAGGAGTTCCACTTGAATTCCTCGCTGGCAGGCATGCCGAGCTCAGTCCGGAGCTCGGCGATCTGGCGGCTGTACGCCGCCACCTGGTCCTCCGGGAACATGACGGCGCCTACCGAGGCGAGTTCACCGAGGTGCTCCCGAGGCGGGCTCTGCTGCCCGCTGTCGTCGATGAAGATCAGCTGCACGTGCTCTCTCCCGCCCCCGACCCAGCCACATCGGCCTGCGTCGCCTTCGCGGCGCGCGCAGCCGTGGATCAGAGCGTACGACGGGCCCGCTGAAGGCAGGACCCGTTGGGCAGGCGAGGGGCGGCGCAGTCCAGCGCAACGCGCCTGGCCGGCACCCAGCGTAGGCCCGGCCATTGTCCCCCTCTACCCTGCCCGGACCATCACGAACGACGCAGAGCAGCGGTAGGCACGGAGAGGACGGCATGTCACTCTCCGCTACATGCCCCTCTGCCGTAGCAATACGAGAACCGGGCCGAGCCAGGAGATCCGGCTCAGAACTGCCGCACGGTCAGGAGCCGCACCACGCACGCAGTTGACGGCCGATCAGGCCAACGCCCGCCGCGCCGGATGCGGCGTCCCGTACCAGGGCGACCGCCTCCTTCGGCGGATAGTCCAGCTGATACCCGTTCAGGATCAGGTAGGCCTCGGTGGAGTGCCAGGCGAAGGCCTCGGTGGAGTGCTCCAGACACGGCAGTTTTACCAGGGTCTGGAGCAGTGCGGCTGCCTTGAGATACACCGAGCCGTAGACGTCGCGCTCCATCGCCCGGGCGTTGACCCGGGCGACCGCCGCGTAGAGCGGGCCGTAGTCGTCCACCTGGGGATCGCTGGGCAGCAACTCGGCCGCGTGCAGAAGGAAGGCCACGTCAAGAGGGTGGTGCGGATCGTTCTGGCTCACGCGGCGTGTCCCCGCTCCTGCTGCTCCTCAAGATCACGCCGCGCCTGCAGCTCCGCCGAACGCCGCCCGTCACCAGACTCGGCCGTGCCGGCCTCCTCTGCGAACGCGTCGCCGCTGCGGGCCATCGATGCCCTGAACGCGTCGAGGAAGCGCTCCTCCACGGCGGTGGCCCGGGCGTAGGCGGCCGACAGGATGTACTCCTGCAGGCTGACGCCTTCCTGGCGCGCAGCGGCCTCGATCGCGCTCCGTTGAGCTGGATCCGGAAAGCGGAGGTTCATGGCTTTGGGATGAGACATGGTACCGATGGTACCGCCGATACCACACCCCCGGCCAGAGCTCAGCAATCCAGACCCGCCCATACGGCATCGGATGCTCACCACAGAAATAATCCGAATCGACATCGCTCCCCGGGCCCGGCCCACCCACCCCCGAAGCAGGCGATCGGCCGGCCCCCGGCACGCTCCCCTCCTAACCAGCCAGTCAGTAACAAGCACCCACGAGCAACAGACTGACGCCACACAGAGATTGGCATCCCCTCAGCTCACGCGGCCCCGACGCGCAGCAGAGGGGCGGTTCTGTGCGCAGCACAGAACTTCCGTGCGCAGCACGGCATTTCGGAGGAGGCGCCGCAGGCGCCGACACGGCGGCTTGCCGCCGCCACTGCGAAGGGCGCAGCCC